>DATMKB010000106.1:0-3965 GCA_035553635.1 Mycobacteriales bacterium | reverse complement strand
CACCGCCCTCCGGCGCGTCGGCGACGTCGTCGCGATCGCCGCGGTGCCGGACGTCGCGGTGGTGCGGCGCGGCAGCGAGTCGGTGCTGTCGTCGCTGCCGGGGCAGCACGGGGCGCTCACCGACGACGAGCTGCTCGTGCCACTGCTGTCGACCTAGCCGTCCTCGCCGAGGTCCTTCGCGAACGGGTACTCGAACGACGACGACAGGTCCTGCAGGTCCCGCTCGCCGGGCAGCTGCGCGTACCCCAGGGCGCGGTAGGTCGCGTGCGCGTCGAGGAAGCGGGTGTCGCTCCACAGCTCGACTCGGGACGCGCCGCGCCGCCGGGCCTCCTCGAGCACGAGCGCCTCGAGCCGGCGGGCCAGCCCGCGGCGGCGGGCGCGGGCGGCCACGTACATGCTCTTGAGCTCGACGACCCCCTCGCGCACCGGCTTGGCCCCGCAGCAGGCCACGACGTCGCCGTCGAGCTCGACGACCCACATGCGGCCGCCGCTGTCGCGGTAGGCCCGGGCCGGCGCGCGCAGCCACGGCTCCTCGGCGTCGACGTGCAGCTCGACGCCCGGGTACTCCGCCCAGCAGCCGCCGATGAGCGCGATGAGCGCCGCGCTGTCGTCGTCGCGGACCTCGCGGACGACCGGCAGCGGCTTGCGCATGCTGACGTGCTCGATGCCGGCCTCGAGGTAGACGCCGGTGGTGGCGGTGTAGCCGGCGCGGTCGTAGAAGCCGCGGGCGTGCACCTGCGCGTGCAGCTCGACGGCGGTGCGCCCCAGCTCGGCGGCGCGGTCCTCCAGCCGGCGCAGCACCGCGGCGCCCGTGCCCGCGCCGCGCGCCCGCTCCGCCACCGCCATCCGCCCGACCGTCGCCACGGGCCCGTCGTCGAGCAGCAGCCGGCCGGTGGCCACGAGGACGCCGTCGCGCAGGGCGACGGCGTGCTCGGCGGTCGCGTCCTTCTCGTCGTGCTCCAGCTCCGCCGGCACGCCCTGCCCGACGACGAAGACCTCGTGCCGCAGCGCGTGGACGGCGGGCATGTCGGCGGGCTCGGCGAGGCGGACCTCGAGCGTCACGGGCCGGGCTCCGGCGCCGGGCCGGTGGTGGCGGGCAGCAGCGGCAGGACCTCGAGGTCGAGCAGCTCGACGCCCACGGGCGCCGCCTCGACGCCGCGGACGCCGTCGCGGCCGAGCAGGCCGGACAGCGACGCGCCGTCGCCCTGCACCACCAGCGCGAAGACGGTGGCGCAGTCGTCGCCGAACGCCGCGGCCTCAGCAGCGGCCCGGTCGGCCTCGGCGAGGAAGTCGTCCTTCTGCAGCTGCTCCTCGGTGGTGACCACCTCGATCGTGCCCGCGAGGGTGCGCAGGCTCTCGGCGTCGCTGGCCTTGCGGCCGGACGTCGCCGTGCACAGCGCCGGCAGGACGGCCGACAGCGTGACGCCCGACAGCGGGACCTCGATCGTCTCGGCGCCCTCGACGTCCGGGGCGCGCAGGTAGGCCCGGACGACGTCGACGCCCTCGGCCAGGCGGGGGACGTCGGCGACCGGCAGGTGCCGCGTCAGCGAGACCAGGGCGAGGTAGCGGGTGTCGGGCGCGCGGTCGGCGAGCGCCTCCACCACCTCGCGGGCGCCGGCCAGGTGCTCGTCGACGTCCGTGCCGGGCGGGACGCCGAGCGTCGCCGTGCGCAGCACCCGGTCGCCGGCCGCGGGGCCCGGCGACCGCGGCGCGGGCTCGGTGAGCCGCACGGCGGCCAGCGAGCCGCTGACGAACACGGCCGCGACGAGCAGCAGGGCCAGCTGCGGCACCTCCCGCAGCAGCGCGAGCGGGCCCCGGCTGGCGAGCCGGGCGTCGAGCCGGTCCAGGCCGGTGCCGAGCGCGGACGCCCCCTGCCGGGCCGTGCGGGTAGTGGTCGCGACGACGGCGCGGCGGGCCCGGGCGCCGCCGTCGACGGCCGTGCGCAGCCGCCGGGCGAGCGAGGGGACGAGCCGCCGGTCGAGCTCGGCCAGCCGGCCGGTCAGCCGGTCGCGCAGGCCGCTCACGACGCCGCCGCCACCCGGTCCAGCGCCGTCTGCAGGTCCGCCGGGTACGGGCTCTCGAACTCCACGTGCCGGCCGTCGGCGGGGTGCGCGAAGCCCAGCCGGACGGCGTGCAGCCACTGCCGCTCGAGCCCGAGCCGCTTGCTCAGCGTCGGGTCGGCGCCGTAGGTGATGTCGCCGACGCAGGGGTGCTTGAGCGCGGCCATGTGCACGCGGATCTGGTGCGTGCGGCCGGTCTCGAGGTGGACGTCGAGCAGGGTCGCGTGCCGGAACGCCTCGATCGTCTCGTAGTGGGTGACCGAGTCGCGGCCGCCCGTGACGACGGCCATCTTGTACGCGGCGGTGGGGTGGCGGTCGATGGGCGCGTCGACGGTGCCGGTCATCGGGTCGGGGTGGCCCTGCACGAGGGCGTGGTAGCGCTTGTCGACGGTGCGCTCGCGGAAGGCGTCCTTGAGCACCGTGTAGGCGTGCTCGCTCTTGGCGACCACCATCACGCCGCTCGTGCCGACGTCGAGGCGGTGCACGATGCCCCGGCGCTCCTCGGCGCCGCTCGTGCTCACCCGGTGCCCGGCCGCCGCCAGCCCGCCGACGACGGTGGGCCCGTCCCAGCCGGGGCTCGGGTGCGCGGCGACGCCGACCGGCTTGTCGACGACGATGATGTCGTCGTCCTCGTGCACCACGCGCAGCCCCTCGACCACCTGCGGCGGGGCGGCCGGGGCGTCCGGGCCGGGCAGCTCGACGTCGAGCACCGAGCCGGCGAGGACCCGGTCGCTCTTGCCCGCCGGGCGGCCGTCGAGCGTGGCGCTGCCGGAGGCGATGATCTCGGCGGCGACCGTCCGCGACAGGCCGAGGAGCCGGCTCAGCGCGGCGTCCAGGCGCAGGCCGTCGAGCCCCTCGGGCACGGGGAGGGTGCGGCGCTCGGTCACCGGACCATCATGCGTCGTCGTCCCGGCGGCGGGTCCCGTCCATCTCGACCCCTCGCAGGGACATGAGCACCGCGACCGCGGCGCCGGTGACGATGGCGCTGTCGGCGACGTTGAAGCTCGGCCAGACCTGGAAGTCGATGAAGTCGACGACGGCGCCCCGCCCCGGCCCGGGCGAGCGCAGCAGCCGGTCGACGAGGTTGCCCGACGCTCCCCCCAGCAGCAGGCCCAGGCTCAGCGCCCAGCCGGTGCTGCCCAGCCGCGGCGCCACGCGCAGGATCACCACCACGACGACGACCGCGACGGCGGTGAACACGAGCGTCGCCCCCTCGGCGAAGGAGAACGCGGCGCCGGGGTTGCGGCTCACGCGCAGCAACAGCTGCCCGCCGAGCAGCTCGACCGGCCGCTCCCCCTCGAGCCGGGCCACGACGAGGACCTTCGTGACGACGTCGAGCACCAGCGCCACGGCGGCCGTCGACAGCAGCAGCCCGACCCGGCGCCGGCGCGGCGGCGCCTCCTGCTCCGGACCGGGGTCCGCGCTCAGCGGCGCTCCTCGCGCTGCTTGCACGCCACGCACAGCGTGCCCTTCGGGAAGGCCTGCAGGCGCGCCTTGGGGATGGGGTTGCCGCAGTTCTCGCAGGCGCCGTAGGTGCCGTCGGCGAGGCGGCCGAGCGCGCGCTCGACCTGCAGGAGCAGGTCGCGGCTGTTGTTGGCCAGCGACAGCTCGTGCTCGCGCTCGAAGGTCATCGTGCCGGCGTCGGCCTCGTCGCCGGAGGACTCGCTGCTCTGGTCGCGCTTCAGCGCCGCCGCGGCGGTCTCGGCGGTGTCGATCTCGCCGCGCAGCTCGCGGGCCTGGCGCTGCAGCTCGGCGCGGACCTCCTCGAGCTCCTCGGGAGTCCAGGCGTCCTCACCGCTGGGCTGGGCGGGGACGGGCGGCGCGGCGGCCTCGGCGGCCCTCGCGGGCGCGGCGGCCTCGGCGGGCGGCGCGGGCTCCGGCTGCGCCGGCGCCGGGGTCGTCGCC
>DATMKB010000105.1:0-13441 GCA_035553635.1 Mycobacteriales bacterium | reverse complement strand
CGGGCTACATGGACGGCGCCGTGCGGTCCGGCGCGGACGCCGCCCGGGAGGTCCTCTCCGCGCCGGACTAGCGGGGAGCGCCCGGGCCCCTGCCCGTGCCCGTGCCCTTGCCCTTGCCGGTGATCGAGCTGATCGCGCTCTTGATCTTCGCCTGGTTGTGCGGCTTGCGCGCCTCGTCGAAGACCTTCTTCGCGACCGCGCCCTTGAGCAGTCCGCCCATCAGTCCCATGCCGTCCTCCTGGATGTCGGTTGCCGGGCACCTACCCGTCCGGCGGCGGCGGCACGCCGGACGGACCGGTCACAGCCGTCCGACGACGTCCACGCGCGAGAAGCCCTCGGCCGTCGTCGGGGCGACGAGCCGGCGGCGCGTCGCCAGCACCGCCGGCACCGGCACGCGGGCCCGGCCCTCGCGCGCGAGGTTGCGCTCCAGGCAGGTGCGCAGCGGGGTGTCGACCCACACCGCCCGCACCGGCACCCCGGCCTCCCGGGCGAGGGCCACGAGCGCCGCCCTGTCCTCCAGCCGCGGGTTCGTGTTGTCGACCACCACGCTGCGCCCGGCGGCCAGGTGCTCGGCCACGACGCGCCGCTGCCGCTCCTCGCGGCGCCGCGCGTTCGGCCAGTGGTCCTTGCTCACCACGACGTGCGTGGCCGCCAGGTGCTCCCGCACCCACGTCGACTTCCCGCAGCCCTGCAGGCCCACGACGACGACGAGCTCCTGCGTCACCGGCCCGGCGCGAAGGCGTCGAGGACCTCCTCGGCGTGCGCGAGGGCGGCCTCCGGGTCGACGTCGGGCGACCCGACGCGCGGCGAGAAGTTGAGGTCGAGGAACACCTCGGTGGCCCCGGCGCGGCGCAGTGAGGCGAGGTCGTCGAGCACCTGCTCGCGGGTCCCGCGCAGCGGCTTGCGGTCGGCGCCCGGGTCGCGGTCGAGGAGGTCGAGCACGCCGCGGACGACGACGCGGACGGCGTCGGGGTCGCGACCCGCCTCCTGGGCACCGGCCCGCACGTGCCCCGCCGACTCGGCGAGGGCGGTGAGGTCGTGCCGGCTCGCGCTGATCCACCCCTGCGCCTTGGCGCCGGCGCGGCGCAGCGCGGCGGGCGCGCCCCCGCCCAGCAGCAGCGGCGGGTGCGGGCGCTGCACGGGGGCGGGGGCGACGCGCGACTCCGGCACCGTCCAGAACTCGCCGTCGAACCGGACCGGGTCGGTGGTCCACAGCGCGACCAGCGCGTCGAGGTACTCGTCCATGCGCGCGCCGCGCCGCTCGTAGGGGACGCCGGCGGCGGCGTACTCGTCCTGCGACCAGCCGATGCCCAGGCCCGCGTCGAGCCGGCCGCCGGAGACGACGTCGAGCGAGGTCAGCGACTTCGCCAGCAGCGCGGGAGCCTGGAACGGGGCGTTGACGATGGCCGTGCCGAGCCGGATGCGCGACGTCGCCGAGGCGACGAACGCGAGCGGCACGAGGGGGTCGTGCACCGCCGCGTACTGCGGCCCGATGCTGCCGTCGACGGGGAACAGCACCCGCTGGAAGCTCCACAGCGAGGCGTAGCCGAGCTGCTCGGCGCGCCGGGCGACGTGCAGCATCGTCGCGGGGGTGGCCCAGCTGCCGGAGACCGGCAGCCCGAAGCCGAGCAGGGGCAGGTCGTCGCTCATGCGGCGAGTCTGCCGTCAAACCGCCAGCGGCGTGTGCTCGGGCGCGACGCGCTCGCCCTCCGGCGGCGGCGGGGGAGGCGTGCCGTCGCCGAACGGCCGGCCGCCCAGCTCCTCGCGGCCGTGCGCCGTGGTCCACCCGGACAGGTCCGGACCGGCCGGCACGATGCCGGTCGGGTTGATGTCGCGGTGCACCTCGTAGTAGTGCCGCTTCACGTGGTCGAAGTCGACCGTGTCGCCGAAGCCCGGCGTCTGGAACAGGTCGCGGGCGTAGGCCCACAGCACCGGCATCTCGGTGAGCTTGGTCCGGTTGCACTTGAAGTGGCCGTGGTAGACGGCGTCGAAGCGCACGAGCGTCGTGAACAGGCGCACGTCGGCCTCGGTGATCGTGCCGCCCATGAGGAAGCGGCGCGTCGACAGCCGCTCCGACAGCGCGCCGAGCCGGTCGAACAGCCGCGCGTAGGCCCTGTCGTAGGCCTCCTGCGACCCGGCGAACCCGCAGCGGTAGACGCCGTTGTTGACGTCCTTGAAGACGTCCAGCATGAGCGCGTCCATCTCGTCGCGCAGGTGCTCCGGGTAGAGCTCGGGTGCGCCCTCGCGGTGGTGGGCCGTCCACTCCGTCGACAGGTCGAGGGTGATCTGCGGGTAGTCGTTGGTGACGACCTGGCCGGTCGGGACGTCGACGACGGCCGGCACGGTGATGCCCTTGGGGTACTCCGGGTCGCGGGCGAAGAAGGCCTCCTGGAGGCGCTCGTACCCGAGCACGGGGTCGCGACCGCCCGGATCGAGGTCGAAGGTCCAGCTGCGGGCGTCGTGCGTCGGGCCGCAGACGCCCATCGAGATGGCGTCCTCGAGCCCGAGGAGGCGCCGCACGATGATCGAGCGGTTCGCCCAGGGGCACGCGCGACTGACCACCAGCCGGTAGCGGCCGGCCTCGACCGGCCACCCGTCCCGCCCGTCGGCGGTGATGCGGTCGGAGAGGTAGTCGGCGTCGCGCTCGAACTCCCCGCCGGGGACGACGTACGTGCCCTGCTCGTCTGCCATGGAGGTGCCAGTACCCCCGGATCGCGGTAGGACCCCCGTCATGGCTGACCTCCGCTTCTGGTTCGACCCCGTCTGCCCCTTCGCCTGGATGACGAGCACGTGGGTGCGCACCGTCGCCTCCCAGCGCGCCTACGACGTCGAGTGGCGGCTCATCTCGCTGCGGCTGCTCAACAAGCACGTCGACTACGACGCGCACTTCCCGCCGGAGTACCTCGAGGGCCACACCGCGGGCCTGCGGCTGCTGCGGGTGTGCGCGCGGGCGCGGGCGGAGCACGGGCCGCAGGTGCTCGGCCCGCTGTACGAGGCCCTCGGCCGCCGGGTCTGGGAGGTGCCCGCCTCGGAGGGTGCCGCCCCGGCGCGGCTGCGGGCCGGGACGCTCCTCGAGCCCGCGCTGGAGGAGGCCGGCTTGCCGGCGGACCTCGCGGCGGCGCTCGACGACGACGCGTGGGACGCGACGATCTCGGCGGAGACCGACGAGGCGCTCGGCCTCACGGGCAAGGACGTCGGGACGCCGATCATCCAGGTCGACCCGCCGGAGGGCGTCGCGTTCTTCGGACCGGTCATCAGCCGGCGGCCCAGCGCCGACGAGGCCGTCGAGCTGTGGGACCACGTCGTCGGGCTGGCCCGCTTCGGCGGCTTCGCCGAGCTCAAGCGGAGCCTGCGCGAGCTTCCGCAGCTGCCCGCGCTCGGCGTCGAGGCCGACGAGGTGGGCGTGCAGGAGGACTGGCACCAGGGGAGCCGGCGCCAGAAGCGCTAGTCAGCGCAGGGCGGCCAGCGCCGACGCGACGTCGTCGGCCAGGAGGTCGCCTCCCATGCCCACCACCTCGAGGACCCGGCGGGACGTGCTGCCCGGCGGCGCGGCGACCACGAGCCGCCCGCCGGCGCTCCGGCACGCGCGCAGCAGGCGGTCGACCAGGCGCACCCCCGAGCTGTCGAAGAACGTGGCGCCGGTCAGGTCGAGCACCGCGTCCGCCGCGCCGTCGAGCAGCTCGCCGACGCGGTCGAGCAGCGCCGGCACCACCGCGACGTCCAGCTCGCCGTCGACCCGCAGCACCCGCACGCCGTCGGCGTCCGTCCCCAGCACCGTCACGAGGCCCGCTCCTCCAGTCGCCGGCGCAGCACCACCGTCGTGCCGCTGCCGGCCTCCAGCACGACGTCGTCGACGAGCGCTCCGATGATCTGCAGCCCCCGCCCGCGCTCCGGGTCGGCGGCCGCCGGGCGCCAGCGCCCGGCGTCGAGGACGGTGACGACGACCTGGTCGCCCTCGGGCCCGGGCGTCGTCTCGGCGCGCAGGCGCACGCCCGGCCCGCTGTGCTGCAGCGCGTTCACGAGCGCCTCGGAGGCGGCGAGCACCACCTCCTCGGCGACGGCCGGCACGGCGCCCCGCGCGCGCAGCCACACCGACAGGTCGCCGCGGGCGACCGCCAGGTCGTCGACGTCCCGCACCGGGCGCTCGAGCACGCCGCCCACCCACTGCACGAGCAGGACGCAGACGTCGTCGCGGCCGCGCTCGTCGGCGAGCATCCGGGACGTCAGGCTCCGCACGGCCTCGCCCAGCGGTGCGGTGGCCACCTCGGCCGCGACGCCGGTGAGCAGCTCGAGCCCCTCGTCGAGCGAGCGGTCGCGCCGCTCGAACAGCCCGTCGGTGCACAGCAGGAGCCGGGCGCCGGGCGGGAGCTGCTCGACGGACTCCGTGCGCCGGCCGCGGCCGAGCAGCGCCCCGAGCGGCGTCGAGCGGCCCTCCCAGAGCAGGCGGGGCGCCGCGGCGCCCGCGAGCAGCAGCGGCGGCGGGTGGCCGGCGCAGGCGTAGCGCAGGACGCCGGTGGCCAGCTCGAGCTCGGCGTAGGCGAGGGTGGCCATGCCGGCCGCCTCGACCTGGTCGACGAAGCGGTCGAGGCGCGACAGCAGCTCGGCCGGGCCGGTGCCGGGCGCCGCCAGCGCGCGCACGGCGCTGCGCAGCTGCCCCATGGCGCTGGCCGCCTGCAGCCCGCGCCCGACGACGTCGCCCACCACGACGGCGAGCACGCCCTCGTCGACGAGGAAGACGTCGTAGAAGTCGCCACCCACCTCGAGCGCCTCGACGCCGGGCCGGTAGACGGCGGCCACGGAGAACCGGGCGTCCGAGGGCGGCGTGACGTCGAGCAGCGAGTGCTGGAGCTCCGCCGCGACGCTCGCGGTCTGGGCGTGCAGCTGCGCCCGGTCGAGCGCGAGCCCGGCCTGCGCGCCGACGGCGTCGAGGACGTCGAGGTCGAGCGGCTCGGCGCCCGCGTCGTCGCGCGGCTTCACGGACAGCACGCCCCTCAGCGCCGCGCTGCCGTGCAGCGGGACGAGCACGCGGTCGCCGTCGGCGCGCGGCGCGCGGGACAGGACGGGACCGGCGGGCAGGGGAGCGGGGTCCTCGTGCCGCGCCCCGTGCACCGAGAGCGCGTCGCCGTCGGCCGCGAACGCCGTGGCCGCCGCCGCGCCGAGCGCGCCGACGGCGGCGTCGAGCAGCGCGTCGAGGACGGCGTCGGGGCCGAGCGCGCGCGACAGCGCCGCCGTGGTGCCCTGCAGCGCGCGCAGCTGCGCCTCCGAGCGCTCGGCGGCGTGGCGCGCGGCGACGAGCTCGCGCTCGAAGCGGGCCCGCTCCCGGGCGCTGGACAGCGCCGCGTGCACGGCGCCGTCGTCGCCGACGACGGCAGTGAGCAGGACCGGCAGCCGGCCGTCGGGGCCGCGCAGCTCGACGAGCACCTCGTCGAGGCGGCGCTCGACGTGCAGCAGCGGCCCGAGGTGCGTCTCCCAGTAGATGCGCCCGCCGACCGACAGCAGGTCGGGCAGCCGCACCCCGACGACGTCGTCGCGGCCGGTCCAGCGGCGCACGGCGCCGTTGGCCTGCCGCACGGTGCCGTCCGGGTCGAGGACGAGCAGCCCGCTGGGCGAGGCGTCCCACCCCGTCATCGGGCCAGCCAGGCCTCGATGGCCGCGCTGAGGTCGTCCGGTGCGCTCAGGTTGGGGCAGTGCCCCGTGACGTCCAGGACGACGAGGTCGCTGCCGGCGAGGTGGTCGTGCACGTACTGGCCCACCTCCACCGGCGCGATGACGTCGTCGCCGCACTGCACCACGAGCGAGGGGGTGCGCACGCGGCCGAGGTCCTCGCGGTTGTCGGACAGGAACGTGGTGCGGGCGAAGCGCCGGGCGATGGCCGGGTCGGTGCGGCAGAAGCTGCTCGAGAGCTCCTCGCCGAGCTCTGGGCGGTCGGGCTGGCCCATGATCACCGGCGCGATGTGCTGCGACCAGCCGAGGTAGTTGCCGTCCATCGTCTCGAGCAGCTCGTCGATCTCCTCCTGGGAGAAGCCGCCGCGGTATCCGGGCGCGTCGACGTAGCGCGGGCTGGGCCCGACCAGCACGAGCCGGTCGAACAGGTCGGGGCGCTCGGCCGCGGCCAGCACGCCGATCATGGCGCTGACCGAGTGCCCGACGAAGACGACCGGCGGCAGGCCGAGGGCCTCGACCAGCTCGATGACGTCGGCGGCGTAGCCCTCGAGGCGGCCGTGCCGCTCGGGCGACCAGGCCGACAGGTCGGACCGGCCGGCGCCGACGTGGTCGAACAGCACGACGCGGTGCGTGGCCTCGAAGCGGGGGGCGACGTGGCGCCACATGCCCTGGTCGCAGCCGAAGCCGTGCGCGAAGACCATCGGCGCGCCGTCCGCGCGGCCGGTGGTGGTGACGGCGTGGCGGGCGGCGGGGTCGGCGACGGCGGTCATGTGATCACCGTAGGCCCGCCGGGCTCCGGGTGACAGCCCCCCGGCGTGGCGCGGGCCGGCCGGCCGGCGGACCGGCCGGCCGGCGCGCGCGCTTCAGGCCGCGATCTGCTTGGGCGCGCTGCTGCCGCCCTGGACGGCCACCTTGCGGGGCCGCGCCTGCTCGGCGACCTGCAGCCGCAGCGTCAGGACGCCGTCCTCGTAGCGGGCGTCGATGTTGTCGGTGTCGAGCTGCTCGCCGAGGAACAGCTGGCGCGAGACGCGGCCGAGCGCGCGCTCGGCGACGAGCACCTCGTCGCCCTCGCCGAAGGGCCGCTGGCGCTCGGCGGTGACGGTCAGGACGTTCTTCTCGACGGTGAGGTCGATCGCGTCGGGGCGGACGCCGGGCAGGTCGAGGTGGACGACGAACTCGTCCCCCCGCCGGTAGGCGTCCATCGCCGCGGCCGGGCGGGCGGCCTCTCGCCAGACCTGCGACGTCATGCGGTCGAGCTCGCGGAAGGGGTCGAAGCGCATCAGCACCGTGGTCCTCCTCTCGGGGCGGGCAGTCCGGCGGCCCTCCGCCGGAGTCCTCGCTGCCTGCCTTGATGCCAACGCACTCAACTTTGTGCACCCTGCCGGCTCACCGTGTCAAGCCCCTCGTGCGGGAAGAGGGCGAGCTGCCCGGCGTCGCCGGTCGCGGCCCGGCGCTCGTCGTGCAGGACGGCGTTGAGCTCGCCGCCCACCAGCAGCGCCAGGCTGAGAAGGTAGGCCCAGGTCATGACGATGATCCCACCGCCGAAGGCCCCCAGGACGGGGTTGCGGTCGGCCACCACCTCGACGTACACCCGCAGCCCGGCGCTGGCGACGAGCCAGAGCACGACGGTGAGCACCGCGCCCGGCAGGGCGTCGCGCCAGCGCACGTGCCGGGCCGGCGCGACGGCGTACATCGTCGTCAGCCAGGCCAGCAGGACCAGGCCGAGCACCGGCACGCGCAGCACGTCCCAGACGAAGACGAAGACGTCCCCGAGCCCGAGGAGGTCGGCCAGCCGCTCGCCCCGGCCCAGCAGCGGCCCGACGACGACCGCGGCGAGCGCGAGCACGAGGAGCACCAGGCTGCCGAGGGCGAGCACGAGCCCCAGCAGCCGGCGGCGCAGCCACGAGCGGCTCTCCGAGGCGTCGTAGGCCAGGTTGAGCGCGTTCACCGCGACGGCGAAGCCGCCGGACAGGGTGACGAGCGCGCCGACGGTGGCGACCGTGAGCAGGGACCCGCGGCTGCTCTCGAAGAGGTCCTCGACCGCCCGCACGACCTCCGACGCCGAGTCGGTGAGCACGAGCTGCAGGGCGCCGACCACCCGCTCCTGCGCCATCGCCGCGACGTCCGTCCCGACGACGACGTCGAGCAGGCCGAGCAGGCTCACCGCCACGAGCAGCCCCGGGAACACCGACAGCACGGCGAAGAAGGCCGTCTCGGCGGCGAGCCCGGGGAGCCGGTCGTCGTCGGCCTCGCGCACGAGGGTGCGCACCAGCCGCCAGGCGCGCTGCGCCCCGCTGCGCACCTGCACCGCACCTCCCGGACGTCGTCCGGGACGGGCTACCCCGGCAGGCGGCGTCCTACGTCGGCACCTGCTCACCCGGTGCGACCACCGCGAAGCGCGTCCCCTCGGGGGCGAGGTTGCCGAAGTGCGCGTACCAGACCTGCGGCACCGCGAGGACGGCGTCGTGCACCGGGAAGGCGAGCCGCGGCCGGACGTCGCGCAGCAGCTGCACGGCCTCGGTGAGCTTGAGCCAGGGCGCCGCCGTCGGCAGGCCCAGCACCTCGACGTCGGCGTCCGGCACGGTGAGGGCGTCGCCGGGGGTGAAGAAGCGGTCGGCGACGAGGTAGCCGACGTTCGGCACCCGCGGCAGCTCCGGGTGGATGACGGCGTGCTGCGACCCCGCGACGCGCACCGGCGTGCCCAGGTCGAGCACGTCGCCGTCCCGGACGATGACGTGCGGCAGCTCGAGCTGCGCCGCCGAGCCCTCGTCGCAGTGCAGCTGCGCACCGGGGTTCGCCTCGAGCAGCGCCGTCAGCCGGGCGACGTCGAGGTGGTCGGCGTGCTGGTGGGTGACGAGCACGCCGGTCAGGCCCCTCAGCTCCTCGAAGCCGGCGGAGAAGACGCCGGGGTCGAGCAGGACGCGCGCGTCGCCGTCCTCGACCAGCACGCAGGAGTGGCCGTAGCGGGTGAGGCGCATGGCCGATCATGGCACCGTGCGGGTGGCCACCTGGAACGTGCAGCACGGCCGGGGCGCCGACGGCGTGGTCGACCTCGACCGCTTCGCCGCCGCTGTCGCGTCGCTCGACGCCGACGTGCTGGCGCTGCAGGAGCTCGACCGGGGGCAGGCGCGCTCCGGCGGGGCGGACCTGCCTGCCGTGGCCGCGCAGGCCTGGGGGGCGTCCGCGTGGCGCTTCGCCCCGGCCCTCGCCGGCGCGCCCGGCGCGTGGCGGCCGGCGCGGGGGGAGGCGGACGGCCCGGCGTACGGCGTCGCCCTGCTGTCGCGCCGTCCCGTGCGCTCCTGGCGCGCGGTGCCGCTCCCCGTGCTCCCGGTGCGCGCGCCGCGCCTGCGCCGCGGGCGGCCGCCGGTGCTCGTGCCGGACGAGCCGCGCACGGCGCTGGTGGCCGAGCTGGACGGCGTCGCGGTGGCGTGCGCCCACCTGACCTGGGCGCCCGGCTGGGGGCTCGTGCAGCTGCGCCGGCTCGTCCGCGCCCTTCCGCCGGGGCCGGCCGTGGTGCTCGGCGACCTCAACCTCGGTGCCGCCGGCGCCCGCGCGGGCAGCGGGCTGGACGTGCTCGTGCGCGCCGCCACCACCCCGGTGGCGGCTCCCCGGCGGCAGCTCGACCACGTGCTCGGCCGGGGCGTGCGGGGCGTCGCGGCGCGCACCGCCGCGCTGCCGGTGTCGGACCACCGGGCCGTGCTCGCCGAGATCTCCGCCCCGTCGCCGGCAGGAGATCCGCGTCACACGGCGTAGAAGGCGGTACCCCCGCCCCGCAACGCTGAGGGAGACCCCCGTGCGCCGCCTCGTCCTGTCCGTCTCCGCGGTGGCCCTGGCCGCCACCGCCCTGCCCGGGCTCGCGTCCGGGCCCGCCGCCGCCGAGCTGGTGCAGAAGCCCCTGGGCGTCGGCGGCTTCATGTCCGAGAACGTGAGCTACGTCGGCACGCTGCCGATCGCCCCCGGCATCGGCGGGCGCGTGCTCACCGTCGACGGCCAGCAGCGGCTCTACATGACGGGCAGCCAGGGCCTGTACGTCTTCGACGTCGACGACCCGGCCCTGCCGGTGCCGCTCGGCTTCTACCACCTGCCGCACTTCCAGAACGAGGACGTCGACGTCAGCGACGACGGCAAGCGGGTCATCATCTCGACCGACACGGCGGGCGCCGACCGCAACGGCTCGACGGCCAACGGCATCCACGTGCTCGACACGAGCAACCTCGGCAGCATCCGCCGGGTCGGCTTCATCAACCAGTCGAACCACACCACCACCTGCGCCGACGCGAAGTGCGAGTGGCTGTACGGGTCGGGCGGGCGCATCTACGACGCCACGAACCCGGCGAGCATCAAGCACGTGGGCGAGTGGAAGCCCGCGGCGCTGGAGGACGGGACGCGGGTGTCCGGCGGCCACGCCCTCAACCGCGACGAGAGCGGCCTCATGATCAGCGACACCAACCCGCGCCTGGTCCTCGACGTGACCGACCCCGCCGCGCCGGTGGTCGTCGCGTCGGGCGCCGCCTCGGTGCAGCTGCCCGACGGCCTGCTCCAGCACAACAACGTCCGCCTCGGCGCGACGGAGTGGCAGGCCCGCGAGGAGGGCGACGACGACCCGGCCCTGCGCCCCGGCGAGCTGTTCATCGGCAACTCCGAGAGCAACCTGCGCACGCAGTGCGGCAGCAACGCCGGCGGCCTGTCGTCCTGGTCGATGAAGGACTTCGACAAGGGCGCCCCGCTCGAGCAGCGCGAGGTCTTCCGCCCGGTCAACGGCAGCATCGCCGAGGGCAACCCGGCCGTGAACGCGCTCGGCTGCTCCGGCCACTGGTTCACCGTCCGCGACGGCATGATCGCCGCGTCCTGGTACGAGCACGGCGTGCGCTTCATCGACGTCGACAGCGAGGGCGCGTTCACGCAGAAGGGCTACTTCCAGCCCGTCGTCACCGAGGCCGGCGCGGCGCACTGGATCCCCGGTCCGGACGGCAGCGAGTACGTGTACTCGATGGACTACGCCCGCGGCATCGACATCCTGAAGTTCGACCGCGGCGGCGAGGTGCCGACGCAGGAGCAGTTCGACGCCTCCTGGATGGCCAACCTCGGCAGCCAGGGCGTGCTCTCGATCGTCGAGCGCAACCTCTGCCGCGCGGCCATGGAGGGCCACGACGCGCACGTGGCGGCGGGCTCGACGAGCCCCGTCGTCGCCACCGCGGCGGTGCCCCGCACGTAGCCGGTCCGGCGGCGGGGCAGGATCGGTGCCGTGAGCACCGCCAGCCCCGCCGCCGACAGCCCGTCCCCGACCTTCGCCGAGCTCGGCCTGCGGGAGGAGGTCGTCTCGGCGCTGTCGGCCCTCGGGTACGAGGAGCCGACGCCCGTCCAGGCCGAGGCGGTGCCGCCGCTGCTCGAGGGCCGCGACGTCCTCGGCCAGGCCGCGACCGGCACCGGCAAGACGGCGGCGTTCGCGCTGCCGCTGCTGCACCGGCTGCCCGACGACGCCGCCGGCCCGAGCGCCCTGGTCCTCGCGCCGACCCGCGAGCTGGCCGTGCAGGTCTCGGAGGCCGTGCACCGCTACGGCCGCGGGCTCCGCGGCGGGCAGGGCGCCCGCGTCGTCCCGGTGTACGGCGGCCAGCCGATCGGCCGCCAGCTGCGCGCGCTCGAGCGCGGGGTCGACGTCGTCGTCGCGACGCCCGGGCGCGCCGTCGACCACCTGCAGCGGGGGACGCTGCGGCTCGACGACGTGCGCACCGTCGTGCTCGACGAGGCCGACGAGATGCTCGACATGGGCTTCGCCGAGGACCTCGACCGCATCCTGGACGCGCTGCCCGCCGAGCGGCAGACGGTCCTGTTCTCCGCGACGCTGCCGCAGCGCATCGACCGCATGGCGCGCAAGCACCTGCGCGACCCCGTGCGCATCACCATCGCGCGTGAGAAGCCGGCCGAGGGCGAGGCGCCCCGGGTGCGGCAGAGCGCCTACGTCGTGCCGCGCGCCGCGAAGCCGGCCGCCCTCGGGCGCGTCCTCGACCTCGAGGCGCCGACGGCGGCGATCGTGTTCTGCCGCACCCGGGAGGAGGTCGACAGCCTCACCGAGACGCTCAACGGCCGCGGCTACCGCGCCGAGGCGCTGCACGGCGGCATGGGCCAGGAGCAGCGCGACCGCGTCATGGGGCGCCTGCGCGCCGGCACGGCCGACCTGCTCGTCGCCACCGACGTCGCCGCACGCGGCCTCGACGTCGAGCAGCTCACGCACGTCGTGAACTACACGGTGCCGTCGTCGCCGGAGACGTACACCCACCGCATCGGGCGCGTCGGCCGGGCCGGTCGCGAGGGCGTCGCGGTGACGCTGGCCGAGCCGCGCGAGCACCGCATGCTCAAGACCATCGAGCGCGTCACCGGCGGCCGCATCGTCGTGGAGAAGGTGCCGACGGTCGCCGACCTGCAGGCCCGCCGGCTCGAGCTCACCCGGGCCGCGCTGCGCGAGAGCCTGCTGTCGGACGAGCTCGAGCGCTACCGCGCCGTCGTCGAGGCGCTCACCGACGAGTTCGACGTCGTGGAGGTCGCGCTCGCCGCGGTCAAGCTCGCCCACGAGGCGACCACCACCGGCAGCGACGACGAGGAGGAGATCCCCGAGGCGCCGGCCCGGGCGGAGCGCCCCGAGCGGTCGGACCGCCCGGTGCGGCCCGAGCGCGGCGAGCGCCCGCGCCGGGACGACGCGCCCCGGGCGCACCGCGGCACCGGCGCGCCGATGGCCCGCCTGTTCGTCGGCCTCGGCCGGGCCGCCGGCATGCGTCCGCAGGACCTCGTCGGCGCCATCGCGGGGGAGTCGAACCTGCGCGGCAAGGACGTCGGCGCCATCGAGATCGCCGAGCGCTTCTCGCTCGTCGACGTGCCCGAGGCCTCGGCCGACGAGGTCGTGCAGGCGCTGCGCGGCGCCGTCATCCGCGGGCGGAAGGTGACCGTCCGCCGCGACAAGCACTGAGGCGGACGGGCGTGACGAGGAGGGGACGGGCGTGACCGGGCAGCCGGCGCCGGCGACCCGCCGCAGCCCTGGACGCCCACCGGGGGCGAGCCGGGAGGACGTCGTCGCGGCGGCCCGGCTCCGCTTCCGCCGGCTCGAGCGCGTCGACGTGGTGGCGCTGTGCGCCGACCTCGGCGTCGGGCGGGTCACCGTCTACCGCTGGTTCGGGTCGCGCGAGGGGCTGCTGTCGGAGGTGCTGGCGGCCGAGACGGAGGAGGTCTTCGCGACGGCGCGGCGGCGGGCGAGGGGCACCGGCGCGCAGCGGCTGCTCGACGTGTTCGACGACGTCAACCGCGTGTTCGCCGGGTCTGCGGCCCTGCGCCACTTCGTGCGCACCGAGCCGCAGGCCGCCCGGCGCACCGTGCTCTCGACCACCGGCACCGTGCACGAGCGCTGCGTCGCGCTCGTCGCCGACGCCGTGCAGGAGGAGGTGCGGACCGGTGCCTACGTGCCGACGGTCGACGTCGGCACGCTGGCCTACGCCATCGAGCGGCTGGCCGTCGCCTTCCTGTACGACGACGCCGGCACCGACGTGCGCGGCGACGTCGACCGGCTGCGCGAGGTCGAGGCGGCCCTGCTCGGCACCAGCCCCGGCCCGCGCCGCCGGGCGCCGCGCGGGGCCTCCTAGACCCTGCGCAGGCGGCGCGCCGACGCGGCGGAAGCGGTCACGAGCACCAGGCCGGCCAGGCCCGCCAGGGCGCTCGGGCCGGTCGCCGGCAGGGAGCGCGCCGCGACCGCCCGCGTCGTCGCGAGGCCGTCCGCCTGCCCGGCCGGGGC
>DATMKB010000104.1:0-2986 GCA_035553635.1 Mycobacteriales bacterium | reverse complement strand
GACCTGGCTGACGCAGCCCCAGACGACGTCGTCGACGAGGGCCGGGTCGACGCCCGTGCGCTCCACGAGGGCCTGCAGCACCAGGGCCGAGAGGTCGGCCGAGTGGACGCCGGCCAGGCCGCCGTTCCGCTTGCCGGTGGGAGTGCGGACGGCTCCGACGATGACGGCGTCGCGCATGGGGTCCTCCTGAGGACGGGGTTCAGTGACGCGGAGTGTACGGCGGGTGAAGCACCCGAACGGAGCGTGGTTCCACGTGAACCCAGGCTCAGGGCAGCAGTGCCGAGCGCCGGGCCGCCGTCACGGCGACGAGCAGCACGAGCAGCGCCGCGCAGGCGACGGCCTGGACGAGCGTGCGCTGCGTCCCGCGGGGGGCGTAGGCCAGCGCCGCCGCCACGAGCCCGCCGGTGACCAGCCCGCCGAGGTGCGCGCGCCAGTCGATGAACGGCAGCGCGAAGGTGATGACCAGGTTGACGGCCAGGAGGCCGACGATCGACGACGTGCTCCCGCCCATGCGGCGCACCACCACGTAGTAGGCGCCGAACAGGCCGAAGATCGCGCCCGAGGCCCCGACGCTGAGCGTGAAGCCCTCGGCCAGCACGAACGCCGTCACCGAGCCGCCGAGGGCGGCGAGCAGGTACAGCGCCAGGAAGCGGGACCGGCCGAGCGCCTGCTCGAGCGGCGGGCCCAGCACGCTGAGCGCGAGCATGTTGAGCGCGAGGTGCAGGACGCCCGCGTGCAGGAACGTGGCGGTGAGCAGCCGGTAGTACTCGCCCACCGCCACGCCGGCCGGGGCACCGCCCGGCTCGAAGACGGCCGGACCGGCGACGTTGCCGAAGCTGCGGCGCAGCTCCCCCTCGCCGAGCACGAGCCCGGCGAGGAAGACCAGGACGTTGAGCCCGATGAGCGCGTAGGTCACGCGGGCCGTGCCGTCGGTCAGCCGGCCGCCGAAGGTGGTGCGGGCCTCCCGCACGCCGCGGGTGCCCTCCGCGACGCACGCGGGGCACTGGAACCCCACGGAGGCCGCCCGCATGCAGTCCGGGCAGATCGGCCGCTCGCACCGGGTGCACCGCACCCACGTCTCCCGGCCGGGGTGCCGGTAGCAGGTGGGGGGCGCCTCGGCGGACGGGCCGGAGGCGGCGGGCTCGGTCAGGACTCGACCCGCTCGACGGTCACCGACTGCACGACGACGTCGGTGCGCGGGCGGTCCATCGGCCCGGTGGGCGTGGTGGCGATCGCGTCGACGACGTCGCGGGACGCCTGGTCGGCCACCTCGCCGAAGATCGTGTGGCGGCGGTTGAGGTGCGGCGTCGGGCCGACGGTGATGAAGAACTGGCTGCCGTTGGTGCCCGGGCCCGCGTTCGCCATCGCGAGCAGGTACGGCCGGTCGAACTGCAGCTCGGGGTGGAACTCGTCGGCGAAGCGGTAGCCCGGGCCGCCGGTCCCGGTGCCGAGGGGGTCGCCACCCTGGATCATGAAGCCGGAGATGACGCGGTGGAAGAGCGTGCCGTCGTACAGCGGCGCGGTGGTCTTCTGGCCGCTGCGGGGGTCGGTCCACTCCGTGCTGCCCTCGGCGAGGCCGACGAAGTTGCGCACCGTCTTCGGCGCGTGGTCCGGGAACAGCTTGAGGCGGACGGGGCCCATCGTCGTGGTCAGCGTCGCGTACAGCTCGGTGGCCACGCGGGCCTCCTGTCTCTCGTGGTCCTGGGGCGGGCCGGACGGCCGCCCTGACGAGTCTGGCACGCAGCCGCGCCGGCGCCACCGGGCCACGGGGCGCCGGGGGGTGACACGGCCGCCCCCGGCGGGGTACGCCTGCACCCGAGCCCTGCCGACCGCCTCCCGAGGAGCACCGTGAGCCGCCGCACCGCACGCCCGGACACCGCCAGCGCCGCCCGCACCGCCGGCGTCGCCACCTCCACCGCCGTCGCCCGCGGCGGCGGCTCGACCGGCGCGGCCGCCCAGCGGGCCGGCGAGGTGCTGCAGCGCGCCGGTGCGGCCCTCGAGAGCCGCAGCACCACGGCGGCACCGACGTGGGGCGCCGCCGTGGAGTCCGCGGTCGGCGACGCCTCCAGCACGGTCGTGGACGTGCTCACCGGTCCGGTGGCCGGCACGCTCGGCGCGGCCGCCGACGTCGCCCGTGGCCTGCTCGACGAGCCGCTCGTGCGCGGCGGCGCCGCCGTCGACGCGCTGCGCGGCGCCACGGTGCGCCCGCCGGTCGCGGCGCGCCGCTGGCCGTGGGCCCTCGGCGCGGCCGTGCTCGGCGCGGTGGCGGGGGCGGGGGCCGCCTGGGCCGTGCGGCGCCTGCAGGGCGAGGACGCCCCGGGCGCCCAGGAGCCGCACGAGCTGCGCGCCGTCGTCGACGTGCCCGCCGCACCCCCGGTCGCTCCGGTCGCTCCGGTCGCTCCGGCCGCGCCGGCCCCGGGGACCGGTCCCGCCTGAGCCGTCAGGCCGGCGGGGCGTCCGCCGGCGCCCGCTGCGGCTCGGGCGCCGTGCCCGCCGCCCCGCGGCCCAGCCGCTGGCTGACGGCCCGGCGCAGCAGCGCGTCGACCTGCGCCTCCGGCGGCACCCCGGCCGACTGCGTGGTGCGGTCGCGGCCGCTGTTCTTCGACTGGTACAGGGCTTCGTCCGCCGCCCGCACGAGCGTGTCGGCGTCGCCCGCGTGCGACGGGTACGTCGCGACGCCCGCGCTCGCCGTGATCGGCACGACCGACGGCGCCGCCGCCACCGCCTGGCGCAGCCGCTCGGCGATGAGCACGGCCTCCTCCGGGCCGCAGCCCGGCAGGACGACGGCGAACTCCTCGCCGCCGTAGCGCGCCGGGGTGTCGAAGTCGCGGCACTCGCAGGACAACGCCGCGGCGACGTTGCGCAGCACCTCGTCGCCGGCCTGGTGCCCGTGGGTGTCGTTGAGCACCTTGAAGTGGTCGATGTCGACCATGACGAGGCTGACGTGCTCGGCGCTGCGGGTGGCGCGCGCGACCTCGCGCTCCAG
>DATMKB010000103.1:0-5190 GCA_035553635.1 Mycobacteriales bacterium | reverse complement strand
ATCACCCGCCGGCTCGGCGGCGTCCCCGGCGTCGCCGTGAGCGCCTGGGCGCTCGCGCTGACCGCCGTCGTCTACCTGCCGTTCGGGCTGCCGTCGCTGCTGGCCGGACCCGTGCCGTCGGGCCGCGTCGTCGGGTCGGTGGTGGCGCTCGCGGTGCTGTGCACGGCGGCTGCCCTGGTCCTGTTCTTCGCCCTCATCCGCGAGGTCGGGCCGAACCGCGCGCTCGTCATCACGTTCCTCAACCCGGCGGTGGCCGTCGCGCTCGGCATCGTCGTGCTCGGCGAGGCGCTGACTGCGGGCACCCTCGTGGGCTTCCCGCTCGTGCTCCTGGGGTGCGTGCTGGCCACCCGGCGCTCGCGGGAGCGCGCCCCCGAGCCGCAGCTCGTTCCCGCCTCCGCCGGCAGCTGAGGGCCTTCACAACCGGACGCACCGGGCGTACCGTCCCGCTCAGGACCCTCGGCGTCCGGAGGTGCGCAGTGCGCTCGACCCCCGTCCAGGACCTCATGACCACCGACGTCGCGGCGGTGCCGCCCGGCGCGTCCTTCCAGGCGGTGGTGCGCGTGCTCGCCGACCGCGGCGTCGACGCCGTCCCCGTCGTGGAGGACGGCCGCGTGGTCGGCGTCGTCAGCGCGTCCGACCTCACCTGCCACGACGAGCAGCCGCCGGGCTGGACCGACCTCCTGCTCGGCGGCCGTGAGCGGCGCGAGCACGCCCGCAAGGCCCGGGCGCGCACGGCCCGCGAGCTCATGCGCGCGCCCGCCGTCACCGTCCCGCCCACCGCCACGGTGTGCGAGGCGCTCGACGCCATGGCCCGCCACCACGTGGGGCGCGTCGTCGTCGCGCAGGACGACCGGCTCGTCGGCATCCTCACCCGCAGCGACGTCCTGCGCACCTACCTGCGCGACGACTCCGACCTGCGCCGCGACGCCGAGGCCGCGCTGCGGCGCGAGCTGGGCGACCGCGCCGCGCGGCTGGACGTGGACGTGCGCGAGGGCGTGGTCCGCCTGCACGGGTGGACCGAGCTGCAGTCGTCGGCGTGGGCGGCGTCCGCGGCGGTCCTCGACGTGGAGGGCGTCGTCGACGTCGACGAGGACGTGCTCGTCGACGTCGACGACACCGTGGTGCACGAGCTGGCGACGCGCGGCCCCTTCGTCTGACGGTCGGGCCCGTCTGACCGGGCTCAGCCGCGCCACTCGCGCGCCAGCACCGCGCACACCGCCGTGTCGACCCACCGGCCGCGCAGGTGGGCGTCCTCCCGCAGGACGCCCTCCTCGCGGAACCCCAGCCCGGCGAGCAGCCGGCGGGAGGCGGTGTTGCGGACGTCGACCCGGGCCGCCACGCGGTGCGCGCCCAGCCGGTCGACCGCGAGGTCGACGAGGGCCCGCGCCAGGGCCGACCCGACGCCCGAGCGCTGCACGGCCGGCGCCACGACGTAGCCGACCTCCGCCTGCCGGTGCGCCGTGCTGCGCAGGAACAGCACGCCCAGCCCGGCGAAGCCGCCGTCGCGCTCCACCGCCCAGGTCACGACGTCGCCGTCGGCGGCGAGGGCGGTGCGGGCGCGCTGCTCGTCCAGCTCCCGGCGCACCTGCTCGCGGTCGCGGTCGGGCCAGGGGAGGTACCGCACGACGTCCGGGTCGGCGTGCAGCGCGACGAGGTCGTCGAGGTCGTCCGGGCGCAGCGCGCGCAGCAGCAGCGGCCCGGCGGCCACGGGCTCGGCGGTCGTCAGCACCCCCGCAGCCTGGCAGCAGGCAGGATGGAGGCCGTGAGCCTGCTCCTGCTGTCCACGGCCGACACCGACCTGCTCGCCGCCCGCGCGGTCGAGGACCCGGCCCTGCCGCTGCGGCTCGCGAACCCGGCGCGCCTGGAGCGGGCCGACCTGGACGGCGTCGCGCTGGTCGTCGTCCGGCTGCTCGGCGGCCGGCAGGCGTGGGAGGGCCTCGACGCGCTGCTCGCCGACGCCGCCGCACGGCGGGTGCCCGTGGTGGCGCTGGGCGGGGAGGGGGTGGACGCCGAGCTCACCGCGCTGTCGACGGTGCCGGCCGGCGTCGTCGCCGACGCCGCCGCCTACCTGCGGGAGGGCGGCGCGGCCAACCTGCGCGAGCTCGTCGCGTTCCTGTCCGACACCGTGCTGCTCACCGGCCACGGCTTCGCGCCGCCGCAGTCGCTGCCGGCCTTCGGCGTGCGGGGCGAGCGGGCGCTCGACCCGGCCCGGCCGACCGTCGGCGTCGTCTACTACCGGGCGCACGAGCTCTCGGGCAACACCTCCTTCGTCGACGTGCTCTGCGACGCCGTCGAGGCGGCGGGCGCGAACGCGCTGCCGGTGTACGCGGCCTCCCTGCGCCCCGACGCCGGGGGCCGGCTGCCCGTGGTCGACGAGCTGCTCGTCGGCCGGGTCGACGCGCTGGTGGTCACCGTGCTGGCCTCCGGCGGCTCGAACGCCAGCGACGCCGAGGGCTGGGACGCCGCCGCGCTGACCCGCCTCGACGTGCCGGTGCTGCAGGGCCTGTGCGTCACGAGCAGCCGGGCCGACTGGGCCGCCTCCGACGCCGGCCTCGCCCCGGTGGACGCCGCCATGCAGGTGGCGATCCCCGAGTTCGACGGCCGGCTCATCGGCGCGCCGTTCTCGTTCAAGGAGACGACCGAGGACGGGCTGCACGCCTACGTGGCCGACCCCGAGCGGGCGGCGCGCGTCGCCGGCACCGCCGTGGCGCACGCCCGCCTGCGGCACGTGCCGAACGCCGAGAAGAAGCTGGCGCTGGTGCTGTCGTCGTACCCGACGAAGCACTCGCGGGTGGGCAACGCCGTCGGGCTCGACACCCCGGCCTCGGCGGTGCGGGTGCTGCAGGCGCTGCGCGAGGCCGGCTACGACGTCGGGGAGCCCCCCGAGGACGCAGATCTCCTGATCCACACCCTCATCGCCGCCGGCGGCCACGACGTCGAGTGGCTCACGGAGGACCAGCTGCGCGCCGCCGTCGCGCGCGTGCCGCTCGCGGACTACCGCCGCTGGTTCGCCACCGTGCCGCAGGAGCTGCAGGACGCGATGACCGGGCACTGGGGCGAGCCGCCCGGCTCGCTCTACGTGGACGGGGACGAGATCGTCCTGGCCGCGCTGCAGTACGGCAACGTCGTGCTCATGATCCAGCCGCCGCGCGGCTTCGGCGAGAACCCGATCGCGATCTACCACGACCCCGACCTCCCGCCGTCGCACCACTACCTCGCGGCCTACCGCTGGCTGTCGGAGTCGTTCGGGGCGCACGCCGTCGTGCACCTGGGCAAGCACGGGACGCTCGAGTGGCTGCCCGGCCGCGGCCTCGGCCTGGGGGCCGACGACGCCCCCGACGCCGTCCTGCAGGACCTGCCGCTCTTCTACCCGTTCATCGTCAACGACCCGGGGGAGGGCACCCAGGCCAAGCGGCGCGCGCACGCCACGGTCGTCGACCACCTCGTGCCGCCGATGGCGCGCGCCGAGACCTACGACGAGATGGCGCAGCTCGAGCACCTGCTCGACGAGTACGCGCAGGTGCAGGCGATGGACCCGGCCAAGCTGCCGACCATCCGGGGGCAGATCTGGGAGCTCATCACCGCCGCGCAGCTGCACCACGACCTGCACCAGGACGAGATGCCGGACGAGGACGGCTTCGACGACTTCCTCCTGCACGTCGACGGCTACCTCTGCGAGGTCAAGGACGTCCTCATCCGCGACGGCCTGCACGTGCTCGGCCTGCCGCCCGCGGGCGCGGCGCAGGTCGACCTCGTCCTCGGCGTCCTGCGCGCGCAGCAGACCTGGGGCGGCGCGGCCGGTGCGCTGCCGGGCCTGCGCCGGGCGCTCGGCGCCGCCTACGGGCTGGTCGAGGACGACCGCCGGCAGGCCGACGAGCTCGAGGCGATGGCCCGGCGCCTGGTCACCTCCCTGGACGTCAAGGGCTGGGACGCCTCCACCGTGCCGGCGGTCGTGCGGGACGTGCTCGACCGCGACGACCTCGTCGACGTCGAGGCGGTGCTCCGCTTCGCGTGCGAGGAGGTCGTGCCGCGGCTCGCGCGCACCACCGACGAGGTCGACCACCTGCTTCACGGCCTGTCCGGCGGCTTCGTGCCGCCCGGGCCGTCGGGGTCGCCGACCCGCGGGCTTGTCGGCGTGCTGCCGACCGGCCGCAACTTCTACTCCGTCGACCCCAAGGCGATCCCCTCGCGCAACGCCTGGGAGACCGGCCGCGCGCTGGGCGACTCGCTGCTGTCGCGCTACCTCGCCGACCACGGCGAGTACCCGGCGTCCGTCGGGCTGGTGGTGTGGGGCACGAGCGCCATGCGCACGGCGGGCGACGACGTCGCCGAGGCGCTGTGGCTGCTCGGCGTCCGCCCGGTCTGGGACGCCGCCTCCCGCCGCGTCACGGGGCTCGAGGTCGTGCCGCTCGAAGAGCTCGGCCGCCCGCGCATCGACGTGACGCTGCGCATCAGCGGCTTCTTCCGCGACGCGTTCCCGCACGTCGTCGCGATGCTCGACGACGCCGTGCGCCTCGTCGCCTCCCTCGACGAGCGCGACGAGGACAACCTGCTCAAGGCGCACGTCGACGCCGACGTCGCCGGGGGAGCGGACCTGCGCCGCGCCACCGCCCGCGTCTTCGGCTCGAAGCCCGGCGCGTACGGCGCCGGCCTGCTCCCGCTCATCGACTCTCGCGACTGGAAGACCGACGCCGACCTCGCCGAGGTCTACGCCGTCTGGGGCGGCTACGCGTACGGCGCGGGGCTCGACGGCGTCGAGGCCCGCGGCGACATGGAGCGCGTCTACCGGCGCGTGCGCGTCGCGGCGAAGAACCAGGACACCCGCGAGCACGACATCGTCGACAGCGACGACTACTTCCAGTACCACGGCGGCATGGTCGCCGCGGTGCGCGCGCTGACGGGCGAGTCACCGGAGGCGTACGTCGGGGACAGCGCGGTGCCCGACACGGTGAAGACGCGCACCCTGCAGGAGGAGACGCACCGCGTCTTCCGCGCCCGCGTCGTCAACCCCAAGTGGATCGCCGCGATGCAGCGGCACGGCTACAAGGGCGCGTTCGAGCTCGCTGCCACGGTCGACTACCTGTTCGGCTACGACGCCACCGCGGGCGTCGTCGAGGACTGGATGTACGGGCAGCTGGCCGAGAGCTACGTCTTCGACGAGACGAACCGCGCGTTCATGGAGAAGAGCAA
>DATMKB010000102.1:0-2119 GCA_035553635.1 Mycobacteriales bacterium | reverse complement strand
TGTCGGCAGGTGCGGCCGGGACGACGGCGAGGGCGATCGAGGCATCGCACACCAGCCGGCGCAGCGCCTCGCTGCTGACGAGCGCGCCCGGCCCGTACGAGCCGCCGGCGGGCACCCGCATCCCCTCGTCCACCTGGCCGGCGGCGGCCTCCAGCTGCTCCGGCGTGCAGGTGAGGAGCACCTGGGCGCGCGTGGTCCGCAGGTCCTCCCGGACGGCGCCGCCTCCCCGCTGCGCGGCGGCCTCCCGCGCCCACTGCACGAGCACGTCGGCGCGGCGCTGGCGCAGGCTGCGCTGGTCGCCGTCGGTGCGGTCGGTGGCGACCTGGAGGTCCAGGGCGTGCAGCACGACGGTGCCGTCTTCGACCCCGAGGCTGCCGCCGAGGGTGAACCCGCTGTCGCCGAGGCTGTCCAGGGTCAGGCCGCGGCGGGCGTGAGCGCGGCGCTCGGCGTCGCGGGACAGCTCGGGGTTCAGCGCTTCGGCCCGTTCCCGCAGCTGCGCCCGCACGGTGGCCGGGTCGGTCTCCTGCACCAGCGCGCAGATCGCCTCATCGCTGTCGTGCACGAGCTGCGGGTCCAGCCCGCGGGTGCCGGCGACCGCGGCGCGGGCGTGCTCGACGGTGGTGGCGCCGTCGCGCAGCAGCGAGCCGAGCTCGGGCAGGTCGGTCTCGAGCGCTCCGGCCAGGCGCACCTGCGCGCGGGCCGCGACGTCGCTCAGGTGCAGCGTGTCGCGCAGCCACGTCGCCGCCGTCGGCGAGCCGGCCTGGGTGTGGCTGCCGGTGGCGTCCATCTCGGCGAGCTGGCGCAGCGCGAGCCCGGCGACCTGCTGCGACAGGCGCAGCAGCGCCTCGACGTCGGCCGGCGACCCCGACGGCCGCACGACCGACAGTGCGGCCACAGCCTCCTGCGCCTGAACGACAGCAGGCGACAGGCCCGTGGACGGCTGCTGGACCCCGGGGGCGGCCCACGCGGCGCCGTCCGGGACCTGCGGCTCGGGAGAGCGCCAGGCCCGCTCACGAGCCCAGGACGCGACCAGGCGCGTGAACACGCCGTCGACGTCGTCGACCTCGACCGCCTGCCAGCCCTCGTGCACGCCCGCCACCTCCTCCCGCTGCCAGGACGACCCTCCCACCCGGGTCCGACAGTCCTGGGGCCGTCGACATGGGCTGTGGACCGCCTCGCCGCAAGGCGCCTGACCAGCACGGTCAGGGCGACAGGCGCCGCGGCAGGCGGAGGCCCGGCCCCCCGGGACGGGCGCCAGTGACCTCGCGCCGAGGGCGCTCAGCCGAGCGGCGGCAGCCCCCGACGCACGCGGTCGCTGCGCTCGGCGAGGACCGCCTCGTCCAGCGCGGCGAGCGCAGGCAGGTCGAAGCAGATCCAGCGGCTGACCGGGGCGTCCTCGAGTCCGACCCACTCGACGAAGACGTCCTCCGGCGACGGGTCGGTGACGCGGCCGGGGTGGCCGGGGGCGAGGCCGTCGCCGTCGTCGGCGCCGCAGTACTCGACCGGCAGGCCCCACTGGAGCTCACGGGCGTCCACGGGCGGCAGGCTACGGCGCGCGACCGCGTCAGGACGCCGGCGTCAGCGTGACCTCGTCCAGGTAGCACCAGCCCCAGTCCTCACCCGGCTCGAGCGAGCACATGACGGGGTGCTCGGCGTCGTGCGCGTGCGCCGCGGCGTGCCGCCCGGGCGAGCTGTCGCAGCACCCGACGTGGCCGCACGCGGTGCACAGCCGCAGGTGCACCCAGTCCTGGCCGGTGCGCAGGCACTCGACGCAGCCCGGCGCCGTCGGCACCACGGGGCGCGAGGTGCCGGCGTGCGCGCACGCCGACGCGGCGTCGGCCCGGAAGGCCCGCACGGCGTGCACGTCGACCACCGTCCGCCCCGCCGGCGCCGGGTCGCGCAGGAGGTCGCGGACGGCGCCGACCAGCCGGTCGTGCGCGGCGCGGTGCGACAGCACCACGACGTGCGCACCGGCGTCGTGCAGCGCGGGCACGTCGTCGGCGTCCGGGGCGAGCACGACGACGCGGGCCTGCGGCGCCTGCACCGACACGACGCCGGCGATGAGCGCCGCCTGCTCCGGGTCGTCGTCGGCGATGACGACGACGCGCGCGCGGTCGGC
>DATMKB010000101.1:0-16141 GCA_035553635.1 Mycobacteriales bacterium | reverse complement strand
GTCGTCGGCGGCGAGCCGCAGCTGGGCGTCCCGCAGCTCCGCCTGCACGCTCTGCGCCTTGCGCGCGATCTCGGCCTGCCGGCCCAGCGGCTTGAGCTGGCGGCGCAGCTCGGCGGTGAGGTCGGTGAGCCGCGTGAGGTTGGCCTGCATCGCGTCGAGCTTGCGCAGCGCGCGTTCCTTGCGCTTGCGGTGCTTGAGGACGCCCGCGGCCTCCTCGATGTAGGCGCGGCGGTCCTCCGGCTTGGACTGCAGGATCGCGTCCAGCTGGCCCTGCCCGACGACGACGTGCATCTCCCGGCCGATGCCGGAGTCGGAGAGCAGCTCCTGGATGTCGAGCAGCCGGCAGGACGAGCCGTTGATCTCGTACTCGCCCGCGCCGTCGCGGAACATCCGCCGCGTGATCGACACCTCGGAGTACTCGATCGGCAGCGCCCCGTCGGAGTTGTCGATCGTCAGGGTGACCTCCGCGCGGCCCAGCGGCGCCCGGCCGGACGTGCCGGCGAAGATCACGTCCTCCATCTTCCCGCCGCGCAGCGCCTTGGCGCCCTGCTCGCCGAGCACCCAGGCGATGGCGTCGACGACGTTGCTCTTGCCGGAGCCGTTGGGGCCGACGACGCACGTGATGCCCGGCTCGAAGCGCAGGGTCGTCGGCGACGCGAAGGACTTGAAGCCCTTCAGCGTGAGGCTCTTGAGGTGCACGCGGTCCTCTGACGGTCGGCCGTGGGGAAGCCAGCGCGACAGTACCGGCCGCCGGGCCCCCGCCGGGCCGACTTCCAGCCCCCACCGGGGCCGGGACGCGAGGAGGGCGCCGCCCGCGGCAGCGGGGGCGCCCTCGGGGAGGCGGAGCCTCAGGTGTAGGCGGGCTCCTCGGACGGCAGCGTCAGCAGGCGCAGGTCCTCCTCGACCCACTCGCCCGGGGCCACGGAGGCGAGCACCTGCTCGTGCGCCTCGCGGACCCGCGCCAGCTCGGCCTCGAGCTCGGCCACCCTGCCCCGGAGCCGGCGCACCTCGGCGGCGAGGCGCAGGTCGGTGCCGACACCGACGTGACCGAGCAGGGCCTTGGCCATGGCGGGTCCTTCCAGGAGCAGGTGCGGGCAGCACGCAGCGACGCGGACGAGGGGCGGGTCCGATGACCTCACCGCCCTGCCCGGCGCCGGACCGCTGCAGGGGGTCTGCGGAGGCGGGTCGCGGGCGCTGGGCACAGGAGCGGTGATCGAAGGATCGCAGGGATGCAGGAGCAGGTCAAGGGTGTGCGACGGGGCGGTCGCGGCGCCGTTGCGCCCCCACCCCCGGTCCCCGCCGGGTGATCGTGAGGCCGGATCCGCCGTCCCGGCAGGCCGACGGAGCGGATCGCCCCTCACGATCAGCGGGGGCGGCGCCTGCGCCGGCCGGTCGCAGGCACCGGGGCGCGCCGACGTCGGGCAGGATCGGGCACCTCATGAGCAGCCTCCCCCAGCGCCTGTCCGGCCTGTCCTCCCCGGACGACGTCCTCGAGGCGTTCACCTCCTGGGCGCAGGAGGAGCGCGGGCTGGCCCTCTACCCCGCGCAGGAGGAGGCGCTGCTCGAGCTCGCCGCCGGCTCGCACGTCGTCCTCGCGACGCCGACGGGCTCGGGCAAGTCGCTCGTCGCCACGGGGGTGCACGCGCTGGCGCTCGCGGCGGGCGTCCGCAGCGCGTACACGGCTCCGATCAAGGCGCTGGTGAGCGAGAAGTTCTTCGCGCTCGTCGACGTCTTCGGCGCGGAGAACGTCGGCATGGCGACCGGTGACGCGTCGGTCAACGCCGGGGCGCCCATCGTCTGCTGCACCGCCGAGGTGCTCGCCAACAGCGCGCTGCGGCAGGGCGCGGGCAGCGACATCGCCGTCGCCGTCCTGGACGAGTTCCACTACTACGCCGACCCCGACCGGGGCTGGGCGTGGCAGGTGCCGCTGCTCGAGATGACCGGCACGCAGTTCCTGCTCATGAGCGCCACGCTCGGCGACGTCGGGTGGCTGCGCGACGACCTGACCGCGCGCTCGGGCCGCGAGACGGCCCTCGTCACGAGCGCCGAGCGGCCCGTGCCGCTGCGCTTCGAGTACGCCATGACGCCGGTGCACGAGACGGTCGCCGAGCTGCTCGCCACGCACCAGGCGCCGGTGTACGTCGTCCACCCCACGCAGGCCGGCGCGGTGGAGCAGGCGCAGGCGCTCATGAGCGTCAACGTCTGCACGCGCGAGGAGAAGGACGCCATCGCGGCGGCCCTCGGCGACTTCCGGTTCACCACCGGGTTCGGGAAGGCGCTCAGCAGGCTCGTGCGGCACGGCATCGGCGTGCACCACGCCGGGATGCTGCCCCGCTACCGGCGCCTGGTGGAGCAGCTGACGCAGGCCGGGCTGCTCAAGGTCGTCTGCGGCACCGACACGCTCGGCGTCGGCATCAACGTGCCGATCCGCACGGTCCTGCTCACCTCCCTGACGAAGTACGACGGCACCGTCACGCGGCACCTGCGGGCGCGGGAGTTCCACCAGCTCGCCGGCCGCGCCGGGCGCGCGGGCTTCGACACCGCCGGCACGGTCGTCGTGCAGGCGCCCGAGCACGACATCGCCAACGCCCGGGCGCTCGCGAAGATCGGCGACGACCCGAAGAAGCGCCGCTCGTACACGCGCAAGAAGCCGCCCGAGGGCTCGGTCAACTGGTCCGAGCAGACCTTCGAGCGGCTGGTGGGCGCCGAGCCCGAGCGGCTGACGTCGCAGTTCCGCGTGACGAGCTCGATGCTGCTGCAGCTCCTGGCGCGCCCGGGCGACCCGTTCGCCCACGCGAAGCGCCTGCTGCTCGGCAACCACGACAGCCGTCCGCAGCAGCGGCGGCACGTGCGGCGGGCGATCGCGCTGTTCCGCGCGCTCGAGGCGGCCGGCGTCGTCGAGCGGCTGCCGGAGCCCGACGCCGAGGGCCGGCGGGTGCGGCTCACCGTCGACCTGCGGCCGGACTTCGCCCTCGACCAGCCGCTGTCGCCGTTCGCCCTCGCCGCCCTCGAGCTGCTCGACCGGGAGTCGCCCACCTACGCCTACGACGTCCTGTCGGTGCTCGAGGCGACGCTCGACGACCCGCGCCAGGTGCTCAAGGCGCAGCAGCACAAGGCCCGCGGCGAGGCCGTCGCGGCCATGAAGGCCGACGGCGTCGAGTACGAGGAGCGCATGGAGCAGCTCGAGGACGTGAGCTGGCCCAAGCCGCTGGAGGAGCTGCTGCGCGCCGCCTACGAGACCTACGCGCAGGGCCACCCGTGGGTGCGCGACTTCGAGCTGCGGCCGAAGTCGGTGGCCCGGGAGCTCGCCGAGCGGGCGATGACCTTCTCCGAGCTGGTCAGCGAGTACGGGCTCGCGCGCAGCGAGGGGCTCGTGCTCCGCTACCTCGCCGACGCCTACAAGGCGCTGCGCCGCACCGTGCCGGAGGACGCGCGCACCGAGGAGGTCGAGGACCTCGTCGCCTGGCTCGGCGAGCTCGTGCGCCAGGTCGACTCCAGCCTGCTCGACGAGTGGGAGGCCCTCGTGGCGGGCGGCGGCACGGGGGCGGCCGTCGAGGTGCAGCGGCCCCGTGCCCTCACCGAGAACCGGCGGGCCTTCCGCGTGCTCGTGCGCAACGCCCTGTGGCGGCGCGTGGAGCTCGTCGCCCGCCGGCACTGGACGCCGCTGTGCGAGCTCGACCCGGACGTCGACTGGGAGACCGCGATCGGGCGGTACTTCGAGGACCACGACGAGGTGCTCACCGGCCCGGACGCCCGCGGCCCGGCGCTGTTCGTCGTCGACGAGCGGCCCGGCAGCTGGCACGTGCGGCAGGTGCTCGACGACCCGGCCGGCGACCACGACTGGGCGATCACCGCCGACGTCGACCTCGCGGCGTCCGACGAGGCCGGCGAGGCGGTGCTCGTCGTGCACGGCCTGTCCCGGCTCGACTGACCCGTCCGTCTGGCAGCACCTGCTCCGCGCCAGCGGAGCCGGACGCACCGGACGGCGTCGCCTGCTGCGTCCGGTCCGGCAGGCGGCGCGGATGTGCTGCCAGACGGACGGGACGCCGCGGTCAGCGCTCGACGAAGCCGGTCTCGCCCCGGGGGTCGCCCCACCGCTCGACGACGGCGTCCACCCGGCCCGGGGCCGTGCCGCCGCGCAGCAGCGCGAGCAGCGCCTGCGCCGCCTCCGGCGGGCCCTCGGCCACCACCTGCACGCGGCCGTCGTCGAGGTTGGTGGCGGAGCCGGCGAGCCCGAGCTCGAGGGCCCGGGCGCGGGTCCACCACCGGAACCCCACGCCCTGCACCCGGCCCTTCACGAAGGCGGTGAGGCGGACCTCACGGGAGTCCGGTGCGCCAGGGGTCCCCACGGCCTGGGAGGGTAGAGGCCGACCAGCCCCGCCAGGACCAGGAGGACCCGTGCCCGCCGTCACCCGCCTCGCCCTCGTGGGCGCCGTCAGCGCTGCGGCGTTCTCGCTCGCCGGGTGCACCCAGCCGTCGACGGCGAACGACAACCGCAACCCGCTGCAGAGCGACCGCACGCAGACCGAGCCGACGATCATCCGCACGCCGGTCCGCGTCGAGGAGGCCCCGCTCACCCAGCCGCTCCCCGGCCCCACCGGTGGCCCGATCGGCTCGCCGCCCGCCGGCGCCGGCCCGTCCTTCAGCCCCGGCCCGCAGGGCGAGGACGCCGAGAGCAGCCTCGGCGGCCCGGACCTGTCCTGACGCTCACGTCGCACCCCTGCCGGTCGCTGTGCCAGTGGGCGGCGACCGGCGGGGTGCACGAGGGCCTGCCGCTGTTCGCCTGCGCCGGCTGCGGCACCGAGTGGGTGCGCACCGAGCCGTGGTCGCCGCGGGACGCCGACGGCTCGTGGCCGCCGGGCGTGCGGGAGGAGCTCAGTACCGCGCGCGGCGCGGACGCGGCTGGCACCGCGGGCAGCTGAACGACGAGCGGTTCATGAAGGCGTCGCGCCGCACGGGCGTGCCGCAGCGCGCGCACGGCCGGTCCTGCTGCCCGTAGGCGTTGAGCGAGCGGTCGAAGTAGCCGCTGACGCCGTTCACCGACACGTACAGCGCGTCGAACGACGTGCCGCCCGCCTCGATGGCCTCGGACATGACCTCGCGGACGTGCCGCAGCAGCGTGCGTGCGGTGGCGCGGGGCAGCGTCTCGGTGGGCCGCGCCCAGTGCAGCGGCACCCGCCACAGCGCCTCGTCGGCGTAGATGTTGCCGACGCCGGAGACGAGCGTCTGGTCGAGCAGCGCCCGCTTGACGCCGGTGCGCCGGCGGCGCAGCCCCTCGACGAAGGCGTCGTCGTCGAAGGCGGGGTCGAGCGGGTCGAGCGCGATGTGCGCCACCGGCACCGGGACGCCGCCGACCAGCGGCGCGACGGCCAGCCCGCCGAAGGTCCGCTGGTCCACGAAGCGCAGCTCCCGGCCACCGGTGCGGCTGTCGGCGAAGGAGAACCGGATCCGCAGGTGCACCTGGTCCGGGCTCTGCGGCGGCACGACGAGCAGCTGCCCGCTCATCCCCAGGTGCCCGACGACGGCGTTCCCGTCGTCGAGCGGCAGCCACAGGTACTTGCCGCGCCGCTCGGCCGACAGCAGCGTCCGGCCCGCCAGCCGCGCCGCGAAGTCGGCGGCGCCCGCCTCGTGCCGGCGGACCGCGCGCGGGTGCAGCACCTCGACCGCGCTGAGCGTCCGGCCGGCGACGCCCTTCTGCAACCCGCGCCGGACGGTCTCGACCTCGGGCAGCTCCGGCACGTCAGGCCTCCCGCAGCGCCCGGCAGGCCTGCTCGGCCGCGACCTGCTCGGCGGCCTTCTTCGTGCGGCCCGTGCCCGAGCCGCGCACCTCGCCGGCGACCACCGCGCGCGCGGTGAACTCGCGGTCGTGCGGCGGTCCGGTCTCGCTGGTGCGGTACTCCGGCACGCCGAGGCCGGCGCTCGCGACGAGCTCCTGCAGCGTCGTCTTCCAGTCACGGCCGCCGTCCTGCGCGGCGACGTCGGCCAGCAGCGGGCCGAACAGCTGGCGCACGACGAGCGCCGCGCCGGCGAGCCCCCGGTCGAGGTAGACGGCGCCGAGCAGCGCCTCGAGCGTGTCGGCGAGGATCGAGCTCTTGTCGCGCCCGCCGGTGCTCTCCTCGCCCTTGCCGAGCCGCAGCCAGTCGCCCAGGCCGAGGGTGCGCGCGACGTCGGCGAGCGCCCGGGTGCTCACCACGCCGGCGCGGAGCTTGGCCAGCTGGCCCTCCGGCAGGTCCGGGTGGGCGGTGTAGAGCGCGTCGGTGACGACGAGCCCGAGCACGGCGTCGCCGAGGAACTCCAGGCGCTCGTTGTCGGGCAGCCCGCCGTTCTCGTAGGCGTAGGAGCGGTGCGTGAGCGCGCGCTCGGCGAGCTCGGGGTCGAGCGGGGTGCCGAGCGCCTCCTCGAGGGGCGCGAGGGAGCTCACCGGCCGGCCAGCTTGGCCAGCGCCAGGTCGGCGGCCTCGCCGACGGTGGTCAGCCCGTCGAGCTCCTCGTCGTCGACGGAGAAGCCCGCGGCCGTCGCCGACAGCCGCTCCTCGACGATCTCGACGATCTCGACGAGCGCCAGCGAGTCGGCCTCGAGGTCCTCGCGCAGCCGGGTCTCGCGCGTGACCGCCGCCGGGTCGACCTCCAGGACGACCACGACCGCCTCGCGGACGACGTCGAGCACCTCGTCGGGGGTCATGCGGGGCCTCCCTGGCTCTGCGAGACGGCGGGCTGCGGAACGGCGGGGACGAGCGCCTCGAGGGCGCGGGCGGTGCGGCCGACGAGGTCGGACCGCGCGGCGTCGGCGGCGGCGCGCACGCAGCTCGCGACGCCGCGGGGAGTGCTCGCACCGTGCCCCACCACCACGACGCCGCGCACGCCGAGGAGCACGGCGCCGCCGAGCACCTCGGGCGACATGTGCCCGGTGGCGGCGTCGACGGCGTCGAGGACGTCGTCGGGGACGTCGCCGCGGGACGCGAGGGCGGCGCGGACGGTGGCGGTGACCGTGCCAGCGGCGGCCTCGAGCCCCTTGGCGAGCACGTTGCCGGTGAACCCGTCGGTGACGACGACGTCGGCCCGGCCTCCGGTGGGCACGTCGCGGCCCTCGACGTTGCCGACGAAGTCGACCGGCAGGGCCGACAGCGCCTCGTGGGCGGCCTTGCGGGCGAGGTCGCCCTTGCCGGCCTCCTCGCCGACGGTGAGCAGCCCCACCCGCGGCCGCTCGACGCCGCGGGCGGCGGCGTAGGCGGCGCCGACGAGCGCGAACGACGCGAGCAGCTCCGGCGAGGCCTCGACAGTGGCGCCGGCGTCGAGGAAGACCACGGGCCCGGCCAGCGCCGGGACGACGGCGGCCAGCGGGGGCCGCGACACGCCCTTGAGGCGGTGCAGCGTCAGCACGGCCGCGGCCAGCGTGGCGCCGGTGCTGCCGAGGGAGACCATCGCGTCGGCGGACCCGTCGCGCACGAGCCTCGCGCAGACGCGCACGGTGGCGTCGCGCTTGGCCCGCACGGCGCGGGCCGGCTCCTCGTCCATGCCGACGACCTCGGTGGCCGGCACCACCGTCAGTCGCTCCCCGTCGACGGGGAGCCGGGCGGCCACCTCGGGCGGCCCGACGAGGACGAGGTCGACGTCGGGCTGCTCGGCGAGCACGAGCAGGGCCCCGTCGACGACGGGGCCCGGGGCGGCGTCGCCGCCCAGCAGGTCGAGCGCGACGCGCACGCGCCGCCCGCTCAGGTCGTCAGACCTGGACGACGGTGCGCTTGTCGTAGCGCCCGCACTCGGGGCAGACGGTGTGCGGCAGCGTCGTGTGGCCGCGGTCGCAGGTGACGAGCGTGGGCACGCTGGTCTTCCACTGCGCGCGGCGCGAGCGGGTGTTGCTGCGCGACATCTTGCGCTTCGGGACGGCCATCGCTCAGTTCTCCTGGTCCTGTGGGGTGCTGGTCTGGTCGAGCAGGCCGGCGAGGCCGCTCCACCGGGGGTCGGGCGCGTCGTGCCCGTGGTCGTCCGGCAGGTCGTCGAGCCGCTCGCCGCACTCGGCGCACAGCCCGGAGCAGTCCTCCCGGCACAGCGGGGTGAGCGGCAGTGCGAGCACCACCGCGTCCCGCAGCACGGGTGCGAGGTCGAGCAGGTCGCCCTCCATCCGTGCGGTCTCCTCGTCCTCCTCCGCAGGGGCGCTGCCCCGGGGGGCGCGCTCCGCGTCGTAGGAGTAGAGCTCCTGCAGGTCGACCGTGAGCTCGTCGCTCACGGCCTCCAGGCAGCGCCCGCACTCCCCCGTCAGCGGCACGGTGGCCGTGCCGCTGACGAGCACGCCCTCCACCACCGACTCGAGCCGGAGGTCCAGCGCGACGTCGGCGCCGGCGGGCACGCCGACGAGGTCGAGCCCGATCCGCTCGGGCGCCGGGACCGTCCGCTGCAGCGTCCGCATCGACCCCGGACGGCGTCCCAGCTCGCGGGTGTCCACGACGAGGGGCTGACGGGGGTCGAGGCGGGAGTGCGGCGTCCTGTTCTCGGGCACGGGGGACCTTGAGGGCTCGGTGAGACCGTCGACCAGCGTACGCGACCGGCGGGGGCCGGGTCGAACCGCGACGATCACGCCCCCGGCAGCGGCTCGTCGACCGGCTCGGCGGCGAGCGCGTCGAGCTCGCTCTCGCCGTGCAGCCGGGCCCGGCCCCGCTGCACCGCGGCGAGCGTCTTGGACAGCACGACCTCGAAGTTCGCGAGCTTCTTGTCGACGTACTCCTCGACCTCCGCGCGCATGGCGTCGGCCTCGGCGCGCGCCTCGGCGCGGATCGCGGCCGCCTCGGCCTCAGCGGCCTTCGCGACCTCCGTGCCGGCGACCAGCGCCCGGCGCTGGGCGTCGGCCTCGGCGAGCAGCCGCTGGGCCTCCGTGCGCCCCTGCTCGACGACGCCCTGCTGGTCGGCGAGCACCGAGCGGGCGCGGTCGAGGGCCTCGGGCAGGGCCGCGCGGAGGTCGGCCACGAGGGCCAGGACGTCGGCCCGGTTGACGACGCAGGAGGCCGACACCGGCACGGCGCGGGCCTCCTCGACCGTGCGCTGGAGCCGGTCGAGCAGCGCGGTGACGGGCGCCGCCGGGTCGTCAGTGGCCATGCCGGTCGCGTGCCCGGCTCAGGCCTGCGACAACCGCTCGACGAGCGACTGGTGGACCACCTGCGGCACCAGCCCGGAGACGTCGCCGCCGTACGTGGCGACCTCCTTGACCAGGCTGCTCGACAGGAACGAGTACTGCGGGTTGGTGGTCATGAACAGCGTCTCGACGCCCGCGAGCGAGAGGTTCATCTGCGCCATCTGCAGCTCGTAGTCGAAGTCGCTGATGGCCCGCAGGCCCTTGACGATCACCGGGATGCCGCGGTCGCGGCAGTAGTCGACGAGCAGTCCGTGGAAGCTGTCGACGACGACGTTGCCGTAGCCCGCCGTCACCTCGCGGAGCAGCTCCATGCGCTCCTCGACCGTGTACAGCGAGGACTTCTTCTTGTTCACCAGGACGGCGACGGTGACCTCGTCGTAGACCTTCGAGGCGCGCTCGACGATGTCGAGGTGGCCGAGGGTGACGGGGTCGAAGGACCCGGGGCAGACGGCCCGTCTCATGATCAGGACGCTAGCAGGGCGCCGTAGTGCAGGGTCGCCTCCCCGTAGCGGCGCGACCGCAGGGGCTCGTAGGCCGCGGGCCACGGCAGCGCGCCGTCGCGCGAGCGCCGCTCGACGACGACCACGGCGTCCGGGGCCAGCCACGGCACCAGCGCCTCGAGGGCGGGGACGACGTCGAGGTCGTAGGGCGGGTCGGCCAGCACGACGTCGTAGCGCGGCTCGGCGCCGGCGGCCAGGAAGCGCTCGACCCGCTCGGCGACGACGTGCGCCCCCGGCAGGCCCACGGCGTCGACGTTGGCGCGCAGCGCCCGCAGCGCGCCCGGGTCGTCCTCGACGAGGGTGGCCGACGCCGCGCCGCGCGAGAGCGCCTCGAGGCCCAGCGCACCGGTGCCGGCGTAGAGGTCGAGCACGCGCGCGCCGTCGAGGTCGACGAGCGACTGCAGGCTGGAGAACAGGCCCTCCCGGGCGCGGTCGGAGGTGGGCCGGGTGCCCGGTCCGGCCGGCACCTGCAGCCGCCGGCCGCGCGCCGCGCCGGCGACGACGCGGGTCACCGGGGGTGTCCGCCGCCCCAGAGCGGGAACCCTGCACGCATGCCGGACCAGACGCAGCCGAAGTCGCCCTCGAAGCCCTGGAAGCTCCTCGGCTTCGCCGCCCTGCTCTTCTTCGCCACGGTCTTCCTCGTCTTCCCGTTCATCAGGAACTTCTAGGCCATCAGGGACTTCTAGGCCTTCTCGAGGTACTCGGCCCGCTCGGGGTCGACGAGCTCCTCGACCGCCCGGGCCAGCGCAGGGTGCGCGGCCAGCTCGGGGTCGCCCGCGACGAGCTCGGCCGCCACGGCCCTCGCCTCGCCGATGAGGTCCTCGTGCTTCGCGAGCTCGAGCAGCCGGAGCGAGGACCGCCGGCCGCTCTGCGCCGCGCCGAGCACGTCGCCCTCGCGGCGCTGCTCGAGGTCGACCCGCGACAGCGCGAAGCCGTCGGTGGTGGACGCCACCGCCTGCAGCCGCTCGCCCGACGGCGACTCCGGCTCGACCTCGGTGACGAGCACGCACAGCCCCGGCGCGCTCCCCCGGCCGATCCGCCCGCGCAGCTGGTGCAGCTGCGAGACGCCGAAGCGGTCGGCGTCGAGCACCACCATCACGGTGGCGTTGGGGACGTCGACGCCCACCTCCACCACCGTGGTGGCCACGAGCACGTCGACCTCCCCCGCGGAGAAGCGGCGCATGACGTCGTCCTTGGCGTCCGGCGCCATCCGGCCGTGCAGGGGCTCGACCCGCAGCCCGGCGAGCGGCCCGGCCTGCAGGAGCGGCAGCACCTCCTCGACGGCCGCCGCCGGCCGGCGGTCGTCCGCGGGCTCCGCGTCGTCGCCGCCGATGCGCGGGCAGACGACGAACGCCTGGTGGCCGGCTGAGACCTCCTCGCGCACCTTCTCCCAGGTGCGGTCGAACGCGCGTCCGCTGCCGCCCACGACGAACGTCGAGATCGGCGAGCGCCCGCGCGGCAGCTCGGTGAGCGTCGAGGTCTCCAGGTCGCCGTAGACGGTCATGGCGACGGTGCGCGGGATCGGCGTCGCGGTCATGACCAGGACGTGCGGCGGGACGGCGCCCTTGCTGCGCAGGGCGTCGCGCTGCTCGACGCCGAAGCGGTGCTGCTCGTCGACCACCACCAGCCCCAGGTCGGCGAACTGCACGCGGTCCTCGAGCAGCGCGTGCGTGCCGACGACGATGCCGGCCTGCCCCGACGCCGCCTCGAGCAGCGCCTCCCGCCGCGCGGCGGCGCCCAGCGAGCCGGTGAGCAGCGCGACGCGGGTGGCGGTGTCCGCTCCGCCCAGCAGGCCGGCCTCGCCGAGCGGCCCGAGCAGCTGGCGCAGGGAGCGGGCGTGCTGCTGGGCGAGCACCTCGGTGGGCGCCAGCAGCGCCGCCTGCCCGCCGGCGTCGACCACCCGCAGCATCGCCCGCAGCGCCACGAGCGTCTTGCCCGAGCCGACCTCGCCCTGCAGCAGCCGGTGCATCGGCGACGAGCGGGCGAGCTCGGCGTCGAGCACCTCGCCGACGGCGCGCTGGCCCTCGGTCAGGGCGAAGGGCAGCCGCGCGTCGAAGGCGTCGACGAGCCCGCCGGCCCGCGGGGGGCGGGGCGTGGCGGGCGTGGCGGCGAGCGCGGCGCGGCGCTGGGCGAGCACCACCTGCAGGACGAAGGCCTCGTCCCAGACCAGGCGGGCCCTCGCGCGGGCGACGTCGGGCCAGCCCTCGGGCCGGTGCACGCGCTCGAGCGCCTCGCGCAGGCCGGCGAGCCCGCGGGCGCGGCGGACGTCCTCGGGGAGCGGGTCGTCGCCGAGCTCGACCTGCCCGAGGACGGTCTGCACCGCCTTGGCGACGTTCCAGCTCGCGATGTCCTTGCTCGCCGGGTAGACGGGCAGCAGCGCCGGCAGGTCGGCCATGTCCTCGTCGAGGGCGACCTCGGGGTGGGTGAGCTGCCGCTGCCCGTTGAAGGTGCTCACGGTGCCGGCGAACAGGCCTCGCCGGCCGGCCTTCAGGCGCTGCACGTTCCACTGCGCCGCGCGGCCGAAGAAGGTGAGCCGCAGCCGGCCGGAGCCGTCGGTGATGACCACCTCGCCGAGCTGCTTGCCGGTGCGGGCGGTGCGGACGCTGCTGCTCACCACCTCGCCGACCACGGTGACGTGGTCGCCGTCGCGCAGGTCGCCGACCGGCGTCAGCTGCCCGCGCTCGGCGTACCGCCGCGGGTAGTGCCGCAGCAGGTCGCCCGCCGTGCGCAGCCCGAGGCCGTCCTCGAGGGCCTTGGCCGTGCGGGGTCCGAGCGCCTTGACGAGCGGGGCGTCCTGCCGCACCCGCTACTCCACGCCCAGCAGCAGGGGGTAGTGCGGCTGACCGCCCTCGTAGGCCAGCGCCTCCACCATCGGGCGGGTGCGCTCGACGTGCGCCACGAGCCGGTCGCCGACGCCGTCGGGGGCGTCGTCGCCGGTGACCACCGTGACGAGCTCGCCGCCGCCCTCGAGCAGGCGGTCGAGCAGGGTCGCCGCCACCTGCTCGACGTCGTCGCCGATGAGCACGACGTCGCCCTCCACGAGCCCCAGGACGTCGCCCGGCCGGCAGACGCCGGCGCTCGTCATCGCCTCGCGCACCGCGGTGGTGACCTCCGCCCAGCGCGTGGACCCGGCGGCCTCCGCCATCGCGGCGACGTCGTCGGCGAACGCCCGCTCGGGGTCGGTGACGGCGAGGGCCGCGAGGCCCTGCACCACCGAGCGGGTGGGCACCACCGCGACGGAGAACCCCTCGTCGCGGGCGGCGCGCCCGGCCTGGGTGGCCACCGCCAGCACGTTGCCGTCGTTGGGCAGCAGCACCACCTCGGCGCCGCCCGCGCGCCGGACGGCGTCGAGCAGCTCGCCGGTGGAGGGGTTGCGGCCGGGTCCGCCGTGCACGACGACGGCGCCCGACCCCGCGTAGAGGTCGGCGAGGCCCTCGCCCGGCACCACCGCCACCACCGACCGGGTGCCCGGCCGCTCGTTCATGACCGGCAGCCCCTCGGGCCCCTCGCCGGTCTGGTCGGCGAACCGGGTGACGGTGATGCGGAACGGCCGTCCGGCGTCCAGCCCCGCCTCGACCGCCCCGCCGACGTCGTTGACGTGCACGTGCACGTTCCAGAGGTCGTCGCGGCCGACCACCACGAGGGAGTCGCCGAGACCGCCGAGCACGCACCGGAGCCGCTCGACGGCGTCGTCGTCGGCGTCGCGCAGGAGGTACTGCACCTCGTAGGCGAAGGCGTCGCTGCCCGACTCCCGGGCCCGCGCCAGGCCGCTGCGGTCGCGCGGGACGAGCAGCTGCGGCACGTCGACCGGTGCCGCGGCGCCGGTGACCACCCGCTCGAGCGCCTGCAGGACGACGCACAGCCCCTTGCCGCCGGCGTCGACCACCCCCGCGGCACGCAGCTGCGGCAGCAGGTCGGGCGTGCGCTCGAGCGCCTCGACCGCGCCCACGTGCGCCGCCCGGACGACGTCGGCCAGGGCGCCGGTAGCGCGCTCGGCGGCCTCCGCGCAGGCCCGGGCGACGGTGAGCACCGTGCCCTCGACCGGCGTGCCGACGGCGGCGTAGGCGAGGTCGGCGGCCCGCCGCAGGCCGCGCACGACGTCGGCGGCGCTGCCGCCCTCGCGCAGCACGTCGGCCAGCCCCCGCAGCAGCTGGGACAGGATGACGCCGGAGTTGCCGCGGGCGCCCATGAGCGCGCCGCGGGCCAGCGCCTCGACCGTGGCGGGCAGGTCGGCGCCCGGGTCCTGCTCGACCTCCGCGAGGGCGGCCTGCACGGTGAGCAGCAGGTTGGTGCCGGTGTCGCCGTCGGGCACGGGGTAGACGTTGAGGTCGTCGAGCTCCTCGCGGGCCGCCTCGAGCGCCGACACGGCGGCAGACGCCCAGCGGCGGACGGCGTCGGCGTCGAGCGCCTCGAGCACGCCTGCCGGCACCGGACCCCCTCCTCGTGGACTCGCGCGGAGGCTATCCCGGCCCGCCGACGCCGGGAGGCGCCCCGCAGCGGCTGCTACGCTCGACCGTCGGTCCGCCAGTCGTGCGCGACCTGCACCTGCTCCCCGACCTGTCAGGAGATCGACCGTGGCTGCCACCTGCGACGTCTGCGGCAAGGGCCCCGGCTTCGGCATGTCGGTGAGCCACTCCCACCGCCGCACCCGCCGGCGCTGGAACCCGAACGTGCAGACCGTGCGCGCGCTCGCCGGCAAGTCGGGCAAGACCCCGACGAAGCTGACCGTCTGCACCTCCTGCATCAAGGCCGGCAAGGTCGCCCGCGCCTGAGGCGCGGCCCAGCCGGAGAACCAGACACTCGGCGCAGCGGGGAACGCTGCGCGGACGGGTCCGCGGTGTGTACGCTCCCCGCGGTCGCACGTCCAGCAGGTCTACCAAGCCCGCCGGAACACCGCGGGCCTGTCGCTCTACCCGGAACATCCCGGTGAGGTGAGGGGCCAGCACGACTCGGTCCCGTGACGTGCGGGACCGCACCCGCATCACAGAGAGACAGGCACCATGGCTCAGGGCACCGTGAAGTGGTTCAACGCCGAGAAGGGCTTCGGCTTCATCGCCGTCGACGGCGGCGGCGCGGACGTGTTCGTCCACTACTCGGCCATCCAGGCCGACGGCTACCGCTCGCTCGACGAGGGTCAGCGCGTCGAGTTCGAGATCACCCAGGGCCAGAAGGGCCCGCAGGCCGACGCCGTCCGCCCCGTCTGACGGACCCCCCGGCTCCTGACGGCCCGGTCCCCGCGAGGGGGCCGGGCCGTCGGCGTTCCGGCAGCCGCGGGAGGGGAAGCCCCGGGCCACCGCTCCCCCGCCCCGGAGGTCCTCGCGTGGACGCCCTCGCCCTGACGCCCGTCCAGCACGCGCTGGTCGGCCACTTCTTCGCCCTGGCGCTCGGCGCCCACCTCGTCGGGCTCGTCTACTTCCTCGCGAACGCCCCGAGGGTGGCGCCGCGGTACCGCGTCGGCACCGTGCTGTCGGTGGCCGTCATGGTCGCGAGCGGGTACCTGTTCGCCCGGCTGGGCGCGTCGTGGGACGAGGCGTTCACGCAGGTCGACGGCCGCGTCGTCGGCACCGGGAAGCCCTTCGACGGCGGCCTGCGGTACGTCAACTGGCTCGTCACCGTCCCGGTCCTGCTCGTGCAGTCGCTGTACGCGTTCGACCTCGCCAGGGACCGGGTGCTGCGGCTGCGCACCGTGCTCGTGGCCAGCGGCGTGCTCATGGTGCTGGCCGGCTACGTCGGCCAGCTGCGCGCCGGCACCGACGACGCGTGGCTGCTCGGGTGGGGCGCGGCCGGCACGGTGCCGTTCGTCGTCCTGCTCGTGGTGCTGCTGCCGCTGCTGCGCGGCGCCCGCACCACCCTGCCGCCGTCGGCGGGCACGACCGCCGGCCACCTGGCCTGGGTCGTCCTCTTCTCCTGGGGCCTGTACCCGGTCGCGTACCTCGTGCCGGCCGTGAGCGCCTCCGCGACGGGCGTCGTCGTGGCGCAGGGCCTGTTCACGGCCGCCGACGTGGGCAGCAAGGTCCTGTACGGCATCCTCCTCGCCAAGGTGCTCCGGCTGCGGAGCGCCGCCGACGGGTACGGACCGGCGCGGGAGCCCGCCGACGGCGCCGTCGGCCCGGCGCCCGAGCACGAGCCCTACCCCGACCGGCAGGAGGCGCAGCGGTGAGCCAGTACTGGTGGTGCCTGACCCACGGGCGGGTCGAGGAGGGGCACGTGTGCGCCAACCTCGAGCGCCTGGGCCCCTACGGCACGCGCGAGGAGGCCGAGGGGGCGCTCGAGCGCATGCGCGCGCGCACCGCCCAGCAGGACGCCCTCGACGAGGCCGAGGACGACTGGGGCGCCGGAAGGGGCTGACAGCGCCGCGGACGTCGGCTAGCGTCCTCGACGTGCAGGCGCGAGCGTTCTCCTACGGCCACCGGACCCCGGTCGCCGTCGCTCTCGCCTAGCCGACACCACGACCCGGGTCACCGACCCGGGGGCTCTCGGGCGGTGCCCGCCCAGCCCCCGGAGGACCCGATGAC
>DATMKB010000100.1:0-3628 GCA_035553635.1 Mycobacteriales bacterium | reverse complement strand
AAGACGTCGCCCGCGAGCACGACGTCGACGGCCGGCGGGTCGTCGTCCAGCAGGTCGCGCGCGACGACGTCGACGGCCAGGCCGTTGGCGGCGGCGTTGAGGCGCACGGCCTCCGCCGCGACGGGGTCGACGTCGACGGCGGTCACCCGCGCTGCGCCGGCGCGGGCGGCGGCCAGCGCGCACAGGCCCGAGCCGGTGGCGAGGTCGAGCACCGTGCGGCCCGCGACGACGTCCGGGGCGTCGAGGACGTGCCGGGCGACGGCCTGCCCGCCGAGCCAGGCGAAGGCCCAGAAGGGCGGAGGGAGGTCTCCGTCGTCGAGCTCGTGCTGCAGCGACGCCCACGCCTCGTCCATGTCGTCGGCGAGGTGCAGGACCAGCTCCGGCACGACCGGCGGCCGCGCGGGCCGGGTGCGCTCGAGCACGAGCGCGCGGGCGCGGTCGGGCGTCAGGGCGCGTCCCACGCGACGGGCAGCGCGTCGAGGCCGTAGATGCCCTGCACCGTGCCCCACGCCGGCGGGCCGTCGAGCCGCAGCCCGGGCATCCGCGGCGCGAGGTGGGCCAGCGCCTCCTCCAGCTCGGCGCGGGCGAGGTTCGCCCCCAGGCAGTAGTGGACGCCGGCGCCGAAGGTGAGCAGGCGCGCGCCGGGCCGCTCGGCGGTGATGTCGAACGCGTCCGGGCCGGCGCCGTCGCGGTTGGCCGACCACGCGGCCACCATCACCACCGTGCCCGCCGGGAAGCGCACTCCGCGGTGCACCACGTCGGCGGTGGTGAGGCGCGCGGTGAACGGCGTGATGGGCGCGTGCCGCAGCACCTCCTCGACCGCGGCGGGCACCCGCTCGGGCTCGCGCGCCAGCAGCGCCCACTGCTCGGGGTGCTCGGCGAACAGGCGCAGCGCGTGGGCCAGCTGCGACTGCGTCGTGTCGACTCCGCCGACGAGCACGTTGAGCACCAGGTGCCGCAGCTCGACGTCGGAGAGCCGGTCGCCCTCCGACTCCACCGCGACGAGCTGGCTGACCAGGTCGTCGCCCGGCTCCGCGCGCGTGCGGGCGAGGAGCTCGTCGCACCAGGCGTAGAACTCCTCGCACGCCCGGTCGATGCGCGCGCGGTCGGCGAGCAGGCTGGGCCCGTCGAACTGCCGCTGGATCCACTGGGACCAGTCGGCCAGCCGCTCGGCGTCCTCCAGCGGCGCGCCCATGACGGTGGCGATCGTGCGCGCCGGGTACGGCACCGCGAGGTCGCGGACGGCGTCGCACCGGCCCGCGGGCGCCACCTGCGCGAGCAGGTCGGCGACCAGCTCGCGCAGCAGCGGCCGCCAGCGGTCGGCCGCGCGCGGCGTGAACGACGGGCCGACGAGCGCCCGCAGCCGGCGGTGCACCTCGCCGTCGAGGTGCAGGAGGTTGCGGTCGATCTCCTCGCGCAGCGGACCGTCGTCCACCCCGTACAGCTCGGCGATGACCTGCCCCGGGAACACCGCGTCGCGCGTGCGCAGGAAGGCCTCGGCGGCCTCGCGGTCGAGCACGACGTAGCCCAACGGCATCCGCGCCAGCCAGCCCTGCGCCGCGACGTCGGCCATGGTGCGGGCGAAGGCGTCGCCGTGCAGCGCCGTGTCGGACGGGTCGAGCACCGGCAGCTCGAGCGCGTCGGCGTCGACGGGGGCGGTCGGTGCGGCGGTCACGGCCGCACCGTACGGCGTCGGGCGGTGTCACGGCACGGTCCACGGGTGCTGCTGGCGCAGGACGGTGCGGGCGTCCGCGAGCACCGCGCGCAGGTCGGCCGGGGGCACCTGCCCGTCGAGCGCGTCCCGGCCGAGCCGGGCGAGCCCGTGGCGCGGGTCGGCCCGCAGCGCGCGCTCGAGCGCCACGCGCGCCAGGGCGCCGTCGCCCTCCGCGTGCGCCGCCCAGCCGAGCGCAGCGCACACCGCCGCGTCGTGCGGCGGCACCGCCTGCGCCGCGAGCAGGTGCAGCAGCGCGACGAGCGCGGGGCCGTCCTCCAGCACGGCGGTCAGCACCTCGTCGCGCACCACGACGTCCTCGAGCGCCACGACGAGCGCCGCCGCGTCGGCCGGGCCGACGCCGTCCGCGACGCCGCGGAGGGCTCCGCGCCAGGCCTGCAGCGCGGCGCGCCCCACCACCACCCGGCCCGAGCGCGCGACCTCCCGGGCGCGGGCCGACGACGCCGCCAGCAGCCGGGCCGCCGCCCGCCGCGCCGCGGCGCCCTCCGGCGGCGCGACCCCCGCCACGAGCGCCTCCCGCGACGGCAGGACCGCACGGCCGCCGAGCGCCCGGGCGGCGGCGACCAGCCCGGCACCGCCGCCCTCGGGCACCGGGGTGCCGCCCGGCGGGCAGCACGGGCCGTCGCACGCGTAGGACCACCAGCGCCCGCCGCGCACGAGCAGCTGCTCCTCCGGCACCGTGCCGACGCGGCGCAGCGCCCGCCGCACCCCCGCCACGACGTCGGCGCGCGGCCGGTGGCCGGGCTCCTCGGTGACCACGACGACGAGCGCCCGGTCGGCGCCGTCGCGCCGCAGCCGCTCGGCCAGCTCGGCCAGCATCGGCCGGTCGGCGTCGTCGAGGTCGATGCGGGCCGTGAGGCCGACGCGGCGGCGCGGGCCCCGCAGCGAGACGAGGACCAGGCTCTCGTGCGGCACGAAGCCGCACAGGACGGGGACGGCGGCGGCGATGTCGCCCGGCGAGGTGAGCCGGGCGACGGGGCCGTCGGGAGCGGAGGCGGGACGCAGCGGGGTCATGCGGCGACCCTGCGGCGACCGCGCCGGTGCCGGGGGCCGCGCGGCCAGGCTGTGGACGGGCAGAGGTCGTCCACAGCAGGGCTAGCCTCCCGGCGTGCGATGGCGCAGGACGACCGCGGCGAGCGGGCCGGACCCGCTGGCGGCCGAGGTCGCGCAGGTGGACGCCCTCGTCCTGCACGTCCGCAGCGAGCTCTACGCCGTGGCGACGCCCTACCGGCGGGCCGTCGCGACGACCGCGCTCGCCGCGTCCGTGGCCGAGCGCACCTACCGCGTCACCGACGCCCTGCCGGACCTGCACCCCGTGTCGCAGGAGTGGCGCGGGCACCTCGACCGGGTCTGGGCCTGGCTGGCCGGGGACGCGTCGCAGCACCGCCCGCTGTCGCTGGCCGTGGCCGACCACCTCCGCAGCCCGCTCCACCACGCGGACGGCCAGGACGGTCCCGACGACGCCGACCGGCCGCAGGTGACGGCCGCCCTCGCGGCGGTGCTGTCCGTGCTGCACCCGGCGGTCGAGCGCGTGGAGGACGCGCTCCGCGCGCTGCACGAGGCGGTGGACGTCTCGCACGACCAGGAGCACGGGCCGCAACGGGAGGCCGAGGTCGACGCCCTCGTGCGGGCGGTGACGGCCGCGGCGGCCGCGCTGCGCCGGGCGCTCGCGCACGGCGACGACGTGCCTCCCGGCCTCCTCACGGACCTGCGGGGCTGACCGGCCGCGCCGTCGCCGCGCCGGGGCGTACGGGCGGGCGCAGCGGGCAGGCGTCCTCGCGACACCGACCAGGAGGAGGCGCCGTGCAGGTGGTCGTCGGGCTCGACGCCGGCACGACGGCGACCAAGGCCCTGACCGCCGGGCTCGACGGCCGCGTGCGCGACCTCGCCCGCCGC
>DATMKB010000099.1:0-13070 GCA_035553635.1 Mycobacteriales bacterium | reverse complement strand
CGACCTGCTGGTGGGCGACTCCGCCGGGGTGCTCCTGCACCTGTCCGACGGCGTCGGCGACCCCTACGACTCCACCGCCCCGGTGCGCGTGCTGACCGGCGCGGTCACCGCGCTGGCGGTCGGCGACGTCGACCGGGACGGCGCGGTCGACCTGCTCGTCGGGCGGTCCGGGGCCACGCAGCTCTGGTTCGGCGACGGCGCCGGCGGCTTCGCGGCCACGACGTCCAGCCTGGGCAGCGCGGCGACCGGGCTCGCCCTCGGCGACGTCGACCGCGACGGCGACCTCGACCTCGTGGAGGCCGGCGCCAGCGGCGTCCGCGTCGCCCGCGGGGCCACCGGCAGCACCTTCGGGGCACTCACCGCCGTGAGCGGCTCGACCGGCGCCGTGACCGCCCTCGCCGTGCAGGACGTCGACGCCGACGGCCGGGCCGACCTGCTGCTCGGCACCGCCTCCGGGCTCGTCGTGCGCCGCAGCGCCACGACCCCGACCGGGACGGCGCGGTCGACCTGCTCGTCGGGCGGTCCGGAGCCACGCAGCTCTGGCTCGGCGACGGCGTCGGCGGCTTCGCGGCCACGACGGCCAGCCTGGGCAGCGCGGCGACCGGGCTCGCCCTCGGCGACGTCGACCGCGACGGCGACCTCGACGCGGTCGTCGCAGGCACCGGCGGCGGGCTGTTCCTCGGCGACGGCACCGGCGGCTTCGGCACGGGCGCGGGCCTCGGCCTCACCGGCTCCCTCGTCGCGCTCGGCGACGTCGACGGCGACGGCGACCTCGACCTCGTGGAGGCCGGCGCCAGCGGCGTCCGCGTCGCCCGCGGGGCCACCGGCAGCACCTTCGGGGCACTCACCGCCGTCAGCGGCTCGACCGGCGCCGTGATCGCCCTCGCCGTGCAGGACGTCGACGCCGACGGCCGGGCCGACCTGCTGCTCGGCACCGCCTCCGGGCTCGTCGTGCGCCGCAGCACCACGACCCCGACCGGGGCGCTGCAGCTCGGCGCGGCGTCGGACCCGCTGACCTCGGCCGCGCCGACCGCCGTCGCCGTCGGCGACCTCGACGGCACGGGTCCGGTCGACCTCGTCGTGGCTGGCAGCTCCGGCCAGCCGCTCCTGCTGCGCGGCGGCGCACCCGCTCCGACCGGCTTCGCTGCCGGCACGCCCGTCGGCGCCGTCGACCTCGACGTGCCCCCCGGCGCGTTCCTCGGCCTGACCGGCCGCGGCGTCGTGCTCACCCTGGGCGGCCAGTCGCTGACCGGCGACCTGGAGTTCCAGCAGGTCACCGTCGGCGGCGTGCGCACCGTGACCGTGGACGTCGAGAACCTCACGATCCCGCTGCCCGGGCTCACGCTGCCGCCGCAGACCGGCCAGATCGTGCTGCGGCCGGGCGGCGCGGCCCTGGTCGTCGGCTTCAGCTTCCCCGAGAGCGCACCGCTGTCGCTCCCCGGCGGCGTCACGCTCGCCGGCGCCGTGCGGCTCGAGCTGAACACCGGCAGCGCTGCGGTCACCGTCGCCACGTCCGGCGGCCCCGTGACCCTGCCGGCCGGCCCGTACCTGCGCCTGGCGGGGACCGACCTCAGGCTGGTCCTCGGCGACGCCGTCGAGCTCCGCGGCAGCATCGTCGTCCAGCGGGCGACGAGCGCGACCGGCGAGCTGCGCACCGTCCTCGCGGCGCAGGGCGCGTCGGTGGTGCTCGGCGGCACCACCGTGCTCGAGGACGTCCGCGGGATCCTCGTGCTGTCGCCGGCGGGCCTGGCGGCCGAGGTCGGCGGCCGGCTGGCGCTGGGCTTCCTGCCCTCGTCGGTGGTCGTGGAGGGCTCCTTCCTGCTGTCGGTCAACCGCCGCGCCGCCGCCGTCACCGAGACCGTGACCGTCGGCGGGCAGCAGGTCGTGCTCGACCTGCCGGCCGGCCCGTTCGCGCAGGTCGCCGGCACGGGCGTCCGGCTCACCGTCGGCGGGCTGGCGCTCACGGCCGACGTCGCCTTCCGCCGCGAGGGCACGCTCACCGTCGTCGCCCTGAGCGGCGCCGGTCTCGAGCTCGGCGGCGCGACGCCGGTGGTGCGGCTGTCCGGCGGCTCGGGCCTGCTCGTGCTCGGCACCGGCGGCCTGGCCGGGCGCTTCGGCGGCACGGTGCAGCTGCTCGTGCCCGGCGTGTCGCTGACCGGCTCCCTGCAGGTCGAGCTCAACACCGCGACGACCGCGGTCACCATCGCACCGTTCACCGTCGGCACCACCACCTACGGCGGCGGCGACCCGATCGCGCCCGGGCTCGTGCTGGCCGGCTCGGCCGCCCTCACCGTGGCGGGGCAGGCGCTGGCCGGCACCGTCCGCCTGGCGCAGACCGGCACGGGCGCCACCCGCAGGGTGCGCCTCGACATCACCGCGCTCACCGCGTTCCTGGGTGCGCCGGACGGCTCGGTGGGGCTGCGGCTGACGACGCCGTCCACGGCCGGCATCACGGTCCTGCTGACGCCCGCCGGCGTCGCGGTCGACGGGACCGTCTCGGTCGCCCTGGTCGGCATCCCGACGAGCGCGTTCTCGCTGACCTCGCCCACGGTCCGGCTGCAGCTCAACACCACGCGCGCCGCCGTCACCGAGGACGGCCTGGACCTGCCCGCGGGCCCGTTCGTCCGCGTGCAGATCGGCACCCTCGCCGCCGGCGGCGGGCTCGACCCCGTCACCCTCACCGTGGCCGGCCAGTCGCTCACCGCGCTCCTGTCCGTCGAGAGGGCCCCGACGCCCGGCGCCGACGGCGCCCTCGGCACGGCCGACGACGGCTCGGTGCTCCGCATCGCCGCCAGCCGGGTCGGCTTGACCATCGGCTCGGGCAGCACGTCCTTCGTCCTGTCCGACGGGACCGCGCTGCTCGTCCTCGGCGGCGGTGGCGTGGCCGGCCGGATCACGGCCCGGGCCGCGCTGACCCTCGGCGGCCCGACCGTCTCCGTCGACGAGGTCGCCGTCGCCCTCAACCAGCGCGCCACGGACGTGGCCGAGTCCTTCGCGCTCGGCGGCGAGACCGTCGCGCTTGTCCTGCCCGCCGGCCCGTACCTGCGGCTGGCCCTCACCGGCGTCTCGGTCGACCTCGGTGGCGTCCTCGTGCGCACCGACCTCGTCCTCGAGCGGCGCACCTCCGGCACGCCGGCCGCCACCGTCACGACCCTGACCGTCGCGAACCTCGAGGCGGCCCTCGGCGACGGCGGCGCGCCCGTCCTGCGCCTCACCGACGGCACCGGCCGCTTCGTGCTCGCCCCCAGCGGCATGGCCGGCCGCGTGTCCGTGCGCGTCGCGCTCGACGTCCCCGGGGTCACCCTGACCGGCACCTTCGGCCTGCGGCTGGGCACCGGCACGACCGCCATCGACGTCGCCGAGGAGGGCGCGCCCGCGGACCTCGTGCCGCCGGGGCTGCTCCTCGAGGGCACCGGGGTCGAGCTCGGCGTCGGGGGGCAGCGGCTCACCGGCAGCCTGACCGTCGAGCGGACCGCGACCGCCCTCGTCATCGGGACGGACCTGCTGCTCCGGCTCGGCGACGGCACGACAACGCTCGTCGAGGCCGAGCTCGACGGCGTCCTCGTCGTCTCGCCGGGCGGCCTGGCCGGCCGCTTCGACGTGCAGCTGGCCCTCGCGGAGCCGCTCCGCTCCGTGGTCGACCTGCGCGGCCTGTCGGCCCGCATCGAGGTCAACACCGGCACCGCCGCGGTGGACCGCACCGTGACCGTCGCGGGCTCGCCCCGGAGGGTCCAGGTCGACGCCGGTCCGCGGTTCCGCATCCAGCTCGGGCAGGTCGGCGCGCCGGTCACGATCGCGGTGGGCGGCCAGTCCCTCGAGGGCGTCTTCCTGTTCGAGCAGTCCACGACGGGCAGCGGCCGGCGCACGGTCCGCCTGGCCTTCACCGAGGTCGCGCTGTTCCTCGGCGACGACCCCACGCCGACGTCGCCCGGGTCCGGCGACGAGACGGGCTTCCGGCTCACCCAGGGGCGCGGCGCCTTCCTGCTCCTGCCCGGCGGCGTCGCCGGCGAGGTCTCCGGCACGGTGGGCCTCGTCGGGCTGACCGGCTTCGCCCTCGACGCCCGCGTCACCCTGCGCGTCAACCGCACGCCGGCCGCCGTGCACGACGTCGTGCGCTTCGACGGCGTCGACGTCGCCACCACCACCGACGGGACCGCGACCACCGCCGAGGTCCAACAGGTCACCGTCACCCAGGTGGCCGGCACCTTCGCCCTGGGCTTCGACCGGGACGGCGACGGCCGGCTCAGCGCCGCGGAGGTCAGCGCGCCCGTCGCCGTGGGCGCCGCCGCAGCGGACCTCCAGGCCGCGCTGGACGCGCTGCTGGGCGCGGGCGCCGTCACCGTCACCGGCGGGGGGTCCGACCCGTACACCGTGACGTGGAGCGCGCACGGCCCGCGCCGCGCGCTGCAGGGCGGTGTCCGCGTGCTGGCGCTGCCCGCCGGCCCCTACCTGCGCTTCGAGGCCACCCAGGTCGTCGCCCAGCTCGGGGGCTTCACGCTCACCGCCGACCTCGCCGTCGAGCAGGTGCCCGACCCGCGGGCAGCAGGCACGACGCGCACCCGCATCGGCCTGGCCGGTGGACGACTGCTCGACGGCAGCAGCGAGCTCCTCACCGGGCTGACCGGCGCCCTGGTGCTCGTGCCGTCGGGCACCTACGGAGCGGGTGGCGTCGCCGGCGTCCTGCGCGGCACCGGCGGCGCCGACGCCGGCACGGCCCTCGCGGGCAAGACGGTCGAGGCGGAGTTCAACACCAGCCGCCGCGACTTCCGCACGGCCGACCCGCAGCCGGCCGGCACCGGGCCGGAGTCGATCCGCGTCGGCGACAGCGTCGTCGTCGTCGACGTGGCGCCCGCGACCGCCACCCGGGCGGCCTACGAGGTCGCCGTGCGCGGGCTGGCGTTCGAGTTCGGGGACTTCCTCGAGGTCCGGGGCGACGTCGTCCTCGGCCCCGACGGCCGCTTCTCCGGCGAGAACCTCGAGGTCTTCGTCGGCAGCGGCCCGTCGCAGCGCGACGGCGTCCCGAACCCCGACGCCGTCGGCCTGCTGCTGACCAGCGGCGAGGTGCGGGTGCTCAAGCCCAGCGGCGCCGCCGGGTACGCCCTCTACGCGGCCGGCCGGCTGCAGCTGCTGGGCCTGCGCGGCCTCGAGGTGTCCGGCACGGTCGTCATCTCGCTCAACACGCTGACGACCGTGGCGTCCTTCACCACCAGCACCGGCACGGTCACCGTCCAGCCCGGCACCTTCTCCATCACCGTCGGCGACCTGCGCCTCGGCGTCGCCGGCGTCCTGCTCGTCACGGGCACGCTCGACGTCCGGCGCCAGCCCAACGGCGACCTCGACCTGGCGCTCGGCGGTGCCTCCGTCGAGGTGGCGGTCGGCGGCACCGGCGTGGTGCGGCTCGGCGGCTACGCCACGTTCTCGATCACGCGCGCCACGGGCCTGCGCCTGGGCACCTTCGCGGTCGACGCCTTCGAGCTGTTCCCGACCCTGCCCGCCGGGCTGCCCGTCGTCCTGCCGAGCGGCTCGCCGGCGCCGAGCGGCCCGACGCCGAGCGCCGTCCGCCCGCGGCTCGCGCCGAACGCCGACCTCGCCAGCCCGCTGCGCGGCGCCGTCGTTCCCATCGTCGACTTCAACGGCCTGGGCGCCCTCGAGGTCGAGTTCGTCAGCCGGAACCTGACCGCCACGGGGGAGCGGGCCCGCATCGACGCGGCCACCGTCCTCGACGCCACGACCGGCGCGACGACGGGAGCCGGCGCGCCGGAGTTCCGGGTGTTCCTCGACGGCGTCGACGTCACCGCGCAGCTGCAGGTCGCGGCGGTGCCGACGGCGGTCGAGGGCCGGCCGGGCCGGTACCGCTACGCCTTCTCGGGCGCGCTGCCCGGGCCGGGCGTGGTCGAGGTGCGCTTCACCGCCGGCAGCGTCGTCGACGAGACCGGCATGGCGCTCGCCGCCGAGACCGAGACCTTCTTCGTCGTCGCCACCGCGGGCCAGAAGCCGCGGCCCACCGCCGTGCTGGCCAGCCCGGTCAGCGGCGAGACGCTCACCGCCGCCGCGCTCAACGCCCGGCGCTACCTCGACGTCACGTTCGTCAGCCACGACGGCACCCCGGTCAACAAGGCCTCCATCGAGGACGCCGGGCCGGAGTTCCTCCTGCGGGGCAGCGGGCTGAACGACGTCCTGCTCGACGCCGGCGGGGCGCCGGTGACGGTCGGCCTGCCGCTGCTCGTGAGCGGCCGGGAGCCGGGCGCCACCACCGTCACCTACCGGTACTTCCTCAAGAACCGCACGGTGGGCACCCGCCTGGCTCCGGCGCCCGACCTGTTCAAGGCCGGCGACGTCGAGGTGGTGGTCGCGGGCACCGACGCGCAGCCGGCCTTCCGCACGGAGGCGTTCGTGGCCGGCCCCACCACGGACCTCAGCGGCCGCAGCACCGCCGGGCTCGTGCAGGCCTTCACCCTCAGCGCCACCGCGCCGGGCGCCGCGACGACGACGCAGCAGCGCACCCTCGGCCCGCTGACGCTGCAGGGCCCGTCGATCGGCATCGCCGACGTGGGCTTCGCCGACGGCATGCTCATCCTCACGATCGCCCTCGACGTGCAGCTGGCCTCGCTCGCCTTCGGCCGGCCCGCCGGAGCCCCGGCCGCTCCTGCGGGGACCGCGACGCCGCAGTCGACCTCCGGCGTCCGGGCCGACCTCGTCGGCGTCCGCGGCACCTTCGACCTCGCCGTCGACGCGCTCGGGCTCCTCGGCGGCACCGTGCGCATCGCCCCGACGGGCGCGTGGAGCCTGCGGGTGGCGTCGCTCGAGGCGGAGGTGCCCGGCGTCGCGAAGCTGACCGCTGAGGGCGTCGTCGTCCGGTACGACCCCGAGCACGACCCGGCCACCGGGCCGCAGGAGCTCGTGCGCGTCGCGAGCGCGAGCATCACCTTCCCGGGGCTCGGGCTCACCGGCTCGCTGCGGCCGTTCGACCCGAGCGCCGGGCGCAACGTCGACCTCGCCGAGGGCGAGACCCGCCCCGGGATCGTGCCGGGCCTGGTCATCTACGACGACGGCTTCGCGCTGGGCACCGCCGAGCTCGCCTACGGCCTGCCGCCGCTGCCCGCGGGCACGGTCGCCGACCCGGCCAACGCCCTCACCAGCACGGCGCCGGGCGCGACGCCGCAGGACCGCGACATCTCCCTGTTCGGCATCCTCGTGCTCGACGACCTGCGGGTGAAGGTCTCCGGCCTGCGGGTGCGCTTCGGCGGCTCGTCGCCCGCCTTCTCCGGCTCGATCTCCATCGCCACCGGCGGCGCGCGCCTGTTCCCCGGCCGGCCGGTCAGCGCCACCCTCACCGACCGGCAGACCGCCGACGACGTCAACCTCGACGGCACACCGAACACCGAGGCCTTCTCGGCCACCGTGGAGTTCGCGCCCGACGGCACGTTCAAGGCCTTCCGCCTTTCCGTGGACACCCTCGAGGTCAAGCTCGGCCAGTTCGTCACGCTGACCGCCCGCGGGTTCGCGCTCAACACCGGGGCGCGCGCCGACGAGTTCCTCGCCGACTTCCTCAGCGTCGGCGCGACCGTGCGCGTCGGCGGGCTCGAGATCACCGGTGAGGGCCGCAACTTCGGCTTCCTCGGCGACGGCACCTTCAAGACGAAGAACGGCTTCGGCGTCTTCCTGCAGGTCGGCGCCGCGGCGGGCTCGAGCTTCAAGTGGCCGGAGTTCCTGCCGGTGCGCATCGACGCGATCGGCATCGAGTGGGCCGACATCGAGCGGGCGCCGGCCGACTTCGTCCTGGTCCTCTCGGCGAGCGTCACCGGCATCAAGGGCGTCGGCGGCCTGGAGTTCAGCGGCTCGGTGCAGGGCATCCGGATCGCCCCGGCACTGCTGGCCGCCGGCCAGTTCCCGATCATCGGCATCGACGCGCTCGGCGTCACCGTCAAGGGCAAGATGTTCGGCGGCGAGCTCGACGCCGCGCTCGTCGGCGGCATCCTCAAGCTCAACTCGTCCTTCGGCATCATCGGGACGTTCGACCGCACGACCCCGGTCGCGCACCGGGTCTTCTACCTCGGCCTGCAGGGCGGCTTCTCCATCGCCGGCATGGCCGGCTTCACCATCCGCCTGGGGCTGTCGGAGCTGGGCCCGCTCCAGGTCTTCCTCAACGCCGAGGTGCCCGGCGGGGTGCTGATCGAGCCGACCACCGGCCTGACGCTCAACGACTTCTCCGCCGGCGTCGAGTTCTTCAAGACGCTGCCGTCGATCGACGACCCGTTCGCGCTGCGCAGCACCGCCTTCGGCCTGCCGACCTCCCTCACCGCCGACCAGTGGCTGACCTCGCTGCAGCAGCAGGTCGCGCTGCAGGCCCAGCGGATCAGCACGGGCGCGACGCCGTCCGGCTTCGCGGCCGCCTTCACCTCGCCGATGGTGATCACCGGCTCGGCGCGCATCTACTCGATCTACACCTCGCAGGCCGTCTTCAACGGCCTCGTGACGATCAAGATCTCCACCGACGGCAAGTTCCTCATCTCCGGCACGCTCAACTTCGCCGACAACAACCTCTCGCTGAGCGGGCGCCTGTACGCCGACCTGTCGCGGGTCTCCACGGGCGACGTCACGGTGCTGTTCCTGGCCGACATCCCCGACCAGGTCCGTCTGCTGACGCTGTACGGCAAGCTCAAGATGGGCTTCAAGAACGCCTCGGGCCAGGAGGTCGCCTTCGACGTCCCGGCGAGCGACCTGCCGCCGCCGGCCGCCGCGCCCACCGTCGAGCTGGCGGCGCCGACCAGCGGCGGCGGCAGCGTCGACCTGGGCAGCCTGCCGACGGATCACTACGTGGACGTCGTCGTCAGGGCCGCACCGGGTGCCGACGTCGACTGGGCCGCGCTGCTCGGTGCGAGCGGCACGCCCGCCGGCCTGACGCTCACCACCGGCATCGGCGGCGCCACGGCCGAAGGCGCGACGCGCGTCCTGAGCGCTCCCGTCGCCGTCCTCACGGTGACCGGCGACGACGGCACCGTCACCGCCTACGAGCTGCAGGTGGACGGCACCGGCGTCTTCTACCGGCGCCCGGTGCCGGGCAGCACCACCGGCGCGACCGAACGGGTGGACCTGCGCACCGGGGACGACGAGCCGGTGACGACGCTCGCCGAGGCGATGCGCATCACCGGGTCCAACCGGCTCCGGTACCGCCTCACGGGGGCGCTCGAGGCCGGCCGCACCGAGCTCGTGGTGGCCGCGGGCGCGTTCCGCAACGCCGCCACCCCCGCCGGCCCGGGCGCGCAGGTCGCCGGCACGACGCTCGCCTTCGACGTCACCGAGCTGCGCGTCGAGCTCGTCGAGCCGGCCGCCGGCGGTGGGGTCGACGTGCACGTGCTCAACGACCGCGGCTGGATCGACGTCACCTTCGCCGTGCCCGACGGCCTCGTGATCGACCTCGCGTCGCTGCGCGACCTCGCGCCGGAGCTCGTCCTGAGCGGCCCGGGCGCCGGGTCGCTGGCCTTCGACTCCAGCCGGGCCCCGACCGTGCTCACCGCCCTGCCCGAGACCGGCCCGGCCGCCGGCCAGGACGTTCAGCTGCGCTACTACCTCACCGGCCGCCGCGGCACGGGCGCCATCACGCTGGCCTACCTGCCGGGGACGTGGTCCTACGTCGCCACCGGCCTGACGGTGACCGTCGAGGACGTCCGCGCTGACCAGCCGCCGTCGGCCCTCGTGGTCCGGTTCGACGGCGTGCCGGCCGGCTTCCGCATCGACCCCGCCTCCGTCACCGACCTGGCCGACGAGCTCACCGGGATCGCCACCGGCAAGACCGGCTGGAGCCTGCGGCTGGACCCGCTGCGCGCCGTCACCGCCGGCGCGGGCGGCACCTTCCTCGTGCCCGTCGAGGTCCTCGCCAGCCCGGCCTTCACCCCGCTGGCCAGCGGTGCCACCGACACCGAGCGCGCGGCCTTCGTGACCGCCGTGACGTCCACCGTGACCGCCTCGCTCGTCGCCGGGTCGGTGAGCCTGCTGCGCGACGCCGACGCCACCGACCCGGTGTTCGCGCCGGCCCCGACGACCGCCGTCGTGACGGGACCCTTCGTCGACGTGCTGCTCGCCCCCGGTCAGGGCCAGGCGCTCGCCGGCCTGTCCTCGCAGGACCTCACCCTCGGCGGGCCCGGCCGGGGCACCGCGGCCACGCTCGCCGCACCGCCGCTGCACCTCGGCGGCGGGGTGTACCGCTTCTTCCTCACCGGGGCCTTCGCCCCGGGCGAGGTGACGGTGTCCGTCGACCCGTCCGACGTGCTCGCGGGCACCGCGCGCGGTCCGCCCGCCGTGCGCACCTTCCTCGTGGCCGGCGCGAGCGGTGACCTCGTCCGCGACGTCCCGGCGACCGCGACCGCCCCGGGGCGCATCGAGGCAGTGAGCGGCATGGTCCTCAGCCGTGACGCGATCAACGGCCAGGGCCACCTGCTCGTCCGCTTCCGCGGCACGAGCGGCAGCACCATCGTGGCCGGCACGGTCGACGGGGACGAGCTCGAGCTGCGCGGCCCCGACGGCGCCCTCATCGCCCTCGGCGCCCCCGTCCGCGTGGTCCTCACCGGCGACGACGGGCAGCCGGTGCTCACCGACCTGTGGCGCTACTCCTTCACCGGGGCGCTGGCCGGCGGCCGCTACACCCTCGTCATCCGGGCCGGCTCCGTGCGCGACACCTCGGGCACCGTGAACCAGCGCGAGGAGGAGGTCTTCACCCTCGCCTCGAGCAGCGCCCGCCTGGTCAACCCGGCGCCCGGCTCGCGCACCGGCCGCGACGAGGTCAACAGCCGCGGCTGGGTCGACGTCACCTTCACCGGGGCCGACCCCGACAGCGTCCTCGACGAGGGCGCCGAGCTCACCCTCAGCGCGCCGGACCAGACCATCACGCTCGTCGGCGCGCCGGTCCGCCTGGACGGCGACACCTACCGGTTCTTCTTCACCGGCCACCGGACGGGGACGCTCACCGTCACGCCGGTCGCCGGCACCTGGCGCCTGGTCAGCGGCGAGGTGGCCGCCGTCGGCACCGCGGTCGCCGAGAGCGGCCTGGACACCGCGGGCTTCCGCGCCCGGACCTGGTTCGACGCGGTCTTCGAGACCGTCGGCGGCGCCACGCTCGACATCACCACCATCGACGGCACCGAGCTCGTGCTCTCCGGGCCCGGCACGTCCGGGCTGACGCGGGCCGCAACGCGGTCCTTCGTCCAGGTCGACGGCCGCACGGTCCGCTACCTCTACACCGGCGACCTCGCCGCCGGCACGGTCACCGCGACGATCGCCGCCGGCTCCTGGAAGGACTCCGACGGCAGCGACGGCGGGGGCGGCACCGGCAGCTTCGAGGTCCTCGTCCCGGCCGAGGCGTTCTTCATCGAGCTCAGCGGCGGCCTGGTGCTCACGCTGCCCGGCCTGCCGGAGGACGAGCCGCTCATCCGGCTCACCGCCGAGGTCGTCCTCGAGATCGACACGCCGCGCCGGCTCTTCACGCTCACCTTCGGCGGCCAGCTCGAGCTCTACCGGCTCGGCACGGTCGGCGCCACGGCCGGCCGCTTCGTCCTCGACATGGGCGACGGCACCACCACCGTGCCGCAGTTCTGGGGCGTCGCCAGCCTGAAGACCAACTTCTCCGGGCTCGAGCAGTACGGGCTGTTCCTCAACGCCGAGGGCCTGCTCCAGGTCAACCTCACCGGCAGCACGAAGACCGAGACGCTGACGCTCAAGGGCATCGGCCCCGGCGGGTCCGACCTCACGCGGACCTTCGTGCTCGCCCCCGGGTCCTTCGTCCTCGAGCTCACCGGGTCGGCGGTCGTGCGGGAGAGCCGCACGAGCACCACCGACCTGGTGCGGCTGCAGGGCGGCTTCGTCCTGCGCATCGTGACCAGCGGGCCGGACCCGCGCTTCGAGCTGTTCGTCACCGCCGAGGTGAGCTTCGGCTCCGGCGCCTCGCAGATCACCTACGGCGCCGCCACCGGCCTGCTCGTCGTCTCGCCGAAGGGCGTCGCCGGCAGCCTGAGGGTCACGGCCGGCGGCGGCCTCGGCCTGCCCGACCTCGGCACGCTGTTCCGGGCCACCGGCACGGTGACGCTCATGTTCAACACGACGCGCGAGGACATCACCTTCGTCCTGCCTGAGTCGTTCCTGCCGCTCCTGCGGCCGGGCGACCCGCGGGTGGTGGAGATCTACGGCTCGGCGCCGGGCCTGGACGGCGGTCGCAACCCGAGCGCGCCCGCCACCGGCGAGGTCTACGTCCGGGCGACGGTCGAGGTGCGCATCACCGTGGGCGGCGTCGTCGACCTCACCGGCTTCATCGGCATCACCGCGGCCGTCGACCCGGCGCGTGGCGCCTACCTGCGGGTCGACGGGGCCGTGGGCGCCACGGTGCCGCTGCTCGGCTCGCTGACCGGCACGCTCAACCTGGCCGTCTTCGTCGGCGCGACGCCGGCCACCACGGGCGTCGTCGGCCGCGTGCACCTGACGCTCGGCAGCAACACGATCCCGGGCCTGCGCTTCAACGGCCAGTTCCTGCTCGAGATCAACACCTTCGCCAGCGCCCAGACGGTGCAGACCTTCGAGGTCGAGACGGCCGGAGGGGTGTTCTCCGGCTTCAAGCGCAACGCCGCCGGCCAGCTCGTCGTCACGTCGCAGCAGGTCACCGTCACGAGCGGGTTCCGGCTCCTGCTCGCCGGCTCGCTCGTCATCGGGGACCGGCTGACCGTCGAGGGCTCGGTGCGCTTCACGGCCTCGGCCGGCGCCGACCCGCTCCTCGAGCTCGTCGTCAACGGCCGCGTCGAGCTCGGCGGCGTCGGGACGCTGACGCTCACCGACAGCGGTCTGCGCGTCAGCCGCGCCGGCCTGGTGGCCCGCGTGCAGGTGTCCCTGGCCGCCGGGAGCGGCCTGACCGGCCTGCAGACCAGCGGCAGCGGGGTGTCGGTCCAGGTGTTCCTGGCCGTGAACACGACCGGCCGCTCGGCGACGCTCGGCGGCAGCACCGTCGAGCCCGGCTTCGTCGTGCGCATCGAGGGCACCGTCAAGCTGCTGTCGATCGAGGCGAGCGGCTTCGTCGAGGTCCGCGCCCT
>DATMKB010000098.1:0-13208 GCA_035553635.1 Mycobacteriales bacterium | reverse complement strand
CGACGAGTTCACCTGCAGCAGCTGCTTCCTCGTGCACCACCGCAGCCAGCTGGCGTCGGAGAAGGACGGCCGGCTCATCTGCACCGAGTGCGCCTGACCTAGCCGCCGCAGGCGTCGCACCGCCCGCACGGCACCTCCACGCGCTCGCCGAACGGCGCGAGCAGCGCGGCGCGGCGGCAGCCCGGCGCGTGCGCGAGCGCGGCGGCGCCCGGCGTGGCGTCGGGGCCCGCGAGCAGCACCGCCCGCGCGGGCGCCACGACGTCGACCAGGCCGTGCCAGTCCTCGGCGCCGGCCAGCGCTGCGCCGTCGCCGAGCAGCAGGCCGACGCGCACCCGGCCGAGCGGCGGGAGCTCGCCCCGCGGGACGACGAGGGCGTCGACCTTGCGCGTCCGCCAGGCCGCGACCGCCGCGGCCGCCCGGGAGGCCCGCATCGGCGGCGGTGCCCAGGCGGCCGCCCGCACGCCCTCCGACGCCAGCCCGGTGACGAGCCGGTCGGCCCGCTCGCGGGTGCTGGTGACCACGAGCGCCGGCCGGCCCTCGCGCACCAGGGCCGCGAGCCGCCGCCGCCGGGTGGTGGGTCCGCTCACCAGCTCGGCGCCCAGCGCCGCCGCGACGTCCCAGCCGCCGCCGGCGTGCACCGGGTCGACCGGGCCGTAGCGCGCCGCCAGCTCGGCGCGCTCGGCGTCGTCGGCGCGGCCGGTGACGAGCAGCAGCGCCGTGCGGGTGCGGCGGGCCAGCTCGCCCGTGGCGGCCGCCTCCTGAGCCGGCAGCCGGTCGGCGCGGTCGACCACCACCAGGCACGCCCCCGGCACCTCGGGCAGGCGGGCGGGGTGCGCGAAGACGAACTCCGGCTCCGCCGCCTCGGCCCGCATGGCGGCGACGTCCGCTTCGCCGGGCGGACGCGCGATCGGCGGCGGGCGGTCGGCCGGCTCGGCCTCCGGACGCGGCCTCGGGGCGGGCGGCTCGTGGGCCGGCGGGGGCGGCGCCTGCGGCCCGGCGTACGGCGTCACCCACAGCGTGCGCCCGGGCAGCGCGAGCCCGGCGAGCAGCCCGGTGGTGGAGCCCCCGGTGCCGGGCCGGGCGACGAGCAGGACGTCGCGACCGGCGGCCAGCGCGGCGACGGCGTCGGCCTGCCAGGGGTGCGGCTCCTGCAGCCCGAGCAGCGCGGCGGCGTCGCCGACCGGCAGCGCGTCGGGACCGCCGCGCACCGGCCAGCGCGGGAAGACGTCCGGCGGCCAGACGTAGGGCAGGTCGTCGGGCTCGTCGGGGTTGCCGAGCGAGGCGAACAGCGGCCGGTACCACTCCGGTTCCTTGCGCAGCAGCGCCGAGCGGTGCGACAGGTGCAGCGCCTCCAGCCCGAACCAGGGCGGCAGCGGCGCCCCGACGGGCTCCTCGCCGCCGGTCCAGGCCACCAGCTGCTCGGCGACCGAGTCGGCGTAGCCGCGGCGGGTCCACTCGCGGCAGCTCTCCAGGCCGTACTCGACGAGCGCCGGCACGAAGCCGCGCCACATGCGCACCGCGGGGTGGTTCTTCCACGCGTACTGCGGCCAGGTCAGCGCGCGCAGCACCTGGTAGGTCTCGACGCGCTGCTTGCCCAGGCGCCGGTCGTCGAGCACCTGGCACGACAGCCGCAGGTCCGGGTAGGGCAGGAACGTCTGCACACCCGGCGCCTACCCGGGCAGGTGCTCCAGGAAGCCGCGGAGCAGGGCGTTCGTGAGGTCGGGGTGCTCGAACTGCGGCACGTGCCCGCAGTCCTCGAGCACCACGGAGCCGGCGTCGGGCAGGCAGTCGGTGACGTGCCGGGCGAAGGAGCTCGGCACGAGCCGGTCGCGGTCGCCCCACAGGAACAGCGCGGGCGGCAGCAGGCCGGGCAGGCGGTCCCAGAAGCCGTTGCGGCCGTACGCGTCCTCGAGGTAGATCTGCCGCGCGCAGCTGAAGAAGGCCACCCGGTGGGCGGGGGAGCGGAAGACGCGCAGGGCCTCGTCGGCGGCGGCGTCGTACCAGGGCTGCGGCAGCCGGGACGGCACGCTCATCATCCCGCGCACCGCCTCGACGACCAGGCCGTGGTTGACGGGGAACGGCAGCCGGGCCAGCTCCGGCGGCACGACGCGCACCAGCGGGACCCACTGCCGCAGCCGGCGGAAGGCGGGCGACGGCGCGAGCAGGACGACGGCGCGCACCGACCGCGGGTGCTGGAGCGCGCTCTCGAGCGCGATGCGCCCGCCGAGGCTGTTGCCGACGAGCACTGCGCCCTTGCTGCCGGTGGCGGTCTGGAAGGCCTCGACCCACGCCGCGAACCAGGCCGGGTTGTACGGCACGCGCGGCGCGTCGGAGGCGCCGAAGCCGGGGTTGTCGGGGGCGAGCACGCGGTGGTCGCGGGCGAGGTCGGCGAGCACCGGCAGCATCGACGCGTTCGTCGCGCCGAGGCCGTGGAGCAGGATCACCGGCGGGGCGTCGGCGGGCCCGGCCTCCAGGTACCGGGTGCGCACGCCGAGCGCCGTGACCTCGAGGGCGCGCGGCAGCGCCGGGTCGCGGTCGGGGTCGTGCGCCCACAGGCCGTCGAGGGCGAGGGCGAGGGCGAGGTCGCCGCGCACCGTCAGGCAGCCCTCGAGGAACGCGTGCACGCCGCTGACGCGACCGCACACGACGTCGGCGAGCACGTGCGGCTCGGCGCGCACCAGCAGGTCGGCGCCGTCGGCACCGCCGCGACGGACGCGGCCGCGGCCGTCCTCGAGCGTCACCGTCCACACGCCCGGCTCGCCGGCGTCCAGGACGACGACGGCGCTGCGGCCGGCGAGGACCGTGCCGCCCAGGCCCCGGCGGAGCCGGCTCGCCAGCAGGGCGTCCAGGTCGGTGCCGCGGGCCGGGGCAGCGGCCGTCGCGGACAGGGCGGGGGTCACGGTCGGCACGCTAGGACTCCCGGAGCCGTCGCGCGCGGTGCACGGCGTCGCACGCAGCGTGTCCGTCCCGCGTGTCCCGGTACGTCCTGGTGCCGCACGTCAGTTGCCGACCTCCTCGAGGCCGGGCGGGAGGTGCCCGGTGCCCTTCTGCCACGCGGAGGCCGCGCCGCGCGTCGCGAGCAGGCGGGCCACGGCGACGGCGACGCCGCTGGCCACCGCCCACGACAGCGCCTCGCCCCACGTGGTGCCCGGGGCGGCCGGGTTGCGCGGCGGCTCGCCGCCCCTCGTGCGCGCCCAGGCCTTGTCCAGGACCGACCGCCCGGTCTTGGCGGCCAGCAGCCCGGTGACGATGCCGACGAACTTCCAGAGGACCTTCTCCACGGAGCGGGCTCTGCCCCGGGCGGCCCGCCCGACACCTGCCGTGTGACCCGGCGGCGCCCGGGTACCCCCGTGCGGACCGCGCCCCTGACCTCGGGAGGACCCGTGTCCAAGGACCTGAACAAGGGTGACGACGTCACCTGGAAGAGCCACGGCGGCACCGCCGAGGGCACCGTCGAGAAGAAGATCACGAGCGACACCGAGGCGGCCGGACGGCAGGTCCGGGCCAGCGACGACGACCCGCAGTACCTCGTGAAGAGCGAGAAGAGCGGCGGCGAGGCCGTGCACAAGCCCTCGGCGCTGAAGAAGTCGTGAGCGACGACGACCGGGACGACGTCCGCCGGGAGTTCGGCGAGGCCGTCACCCTGACCCCGAAGCAGCTCGAGGACTGGCTGGAGACCGACGAGAGCAAGGAGGTCGGCCAGAAGGACGGCGGCGGCGAGGCGACCGGCCACGAGAGCGGCCGGCGCATCGTCGAGATCCTCCGCACGAAGGAGGACGACCTCACCGACGACGACGTCGCGCACATGCGCAAGGTCGTCGGCTACGTCAAGCGGCACCTCGCGCAGCGGCCGGACAAGAGCGACGACGAGCTGGCGCACACCCGCTGGGCGGCGTCGCTCAAGAACTGGGGGCACGACCCCCTGGCGTGAGCGCGGCCTCGAGGACGGCCGCCAGCTGCTCCGGGCGCCGCGTGCCCACGAGCCAGTACGGCGTGTCGTCCGCGGGGTCGTCGATGCGCACCTGCACCGAGCGGCGCAGCCACGACCGCGTCGCGACGTGCGCGCGCACGTCGGCGAGCGGGCCGCGCAGCCGGCGGGTGCCCTCGGCCTCCAGCACCCGGACGCCGCCCACCACCGACAGCGGCGCGCGGGCGCCCGGCACGTGCAGCACGCCGTCCTGCACCCGGACCTCGCCGCGGGACGCGCGCCGCAGCACCACCACCGCCACGACGACCGCCACGACGTACGGCAGCCACGCCCGGACGCCGCCCGCGCCGCCGTGCACGGGGGCGGCCAGCAGTGCCGCGAGCGCGACCCCGGCCGGCCAGTACCAGCCCGGGACGGTGAGGCGCTCGACGTAGGCGGGAGCGCTCATCCCAGGAAGGGCAGCTTGACCGGCAGCGTCCGCAGGCCGCTGCCGACCGACTTGATCCAGTCGGTGACGACGGTGGGTGCGAGCGTCTCGGCCAGGATGCCGCCGACGGCGTCGGCGCCGACGACGTAGCGGGCGAGCGGCACCGGGTTCGACAGCGCGATGCGCACGGTGCGGGCCACCCACACCGGGTCGGGCAGCTTGTCGGAGCGGCCGGCGACCGCCTCGGCGCGGGCGTAGGCGGCGGCGTACCGGGCGGAGGTCGGCTCGGGGAAGCCGCCCTGCTGCGCCGCCGACCAGATGTCGGTGCCGAACATCCCGGGCTCAACGAGCACGACGCGCACGCCGTCGGGCTCGACCTCGATGCGCAGGGCGTCGCTCACGGCCTCGAGCGCGTGCTTGCTCGCGCAGTACCAGCCCATGAGCGGGGTCGACAGGCGGCCGGCCACCGAGCTGACGTTGACGATGCGGCCGTCGCCGCGGGCCCGCATCGAGGGCAGGACCAGGCGGGCGAGCCGGACGGGCGCGATCGTGTTCGTCTCGAGCTGCTTGCGGACGAGCTCGTCGCTGACGTCCTCCACCGCACCGCTCTGCGCGAAGCCGGCGTTGTTGACCAGCGCCCACGGGCCGCCGCCGGTCATCTCGGCCACCTCGGCGATCCCGCGCTCGCAGGACGCGGCGTCGTCGACGTCGAGCTCGACGGTGCGGACGGCCACGCCGCGCTCGGCGGCCGCCCGTCGCACCTTCTCGGCCTTCTGGGCGCTGCGGACCGAGCCGACGACGTCGTAGCCGGCGCCGGCCAGCTCCAGCGCCGTGACCAGGCCGATGCCCGAGTTGGCACCCGTGACGAGGACCGACTTGCCGCTCACCGCTGCTCCGCTCCCGGGCCCGCGGCCCGACTCCGCCTCCCATCCTGCCTTGTAGCCTCCTGCCCAGCCCGGTGGAGGACCGATCCTCGGGTGCCGGCGGACCGGGAGGAGCGGGCGTGCTCGACGTCGCGGTGCGACGCCTCGACCCGCAGGTCCCGCTGCCCTCCTACGCCCACCCGGGCGACGCCGGCTGCGACCTCGTCACCACCGTCGACGCCGTCGTGCCGCCCGGCGAGCGGGTCGTCCTGCCGACCGGGATCGCCCTGGCGCTGCCCGAGGGCTACGCCGCCTTCGTGCACCCCCGGTCCGGCCTCGCGGCCCGGCACGGCGTCGGCATCGTCAACGCGCCCGGCACGGTCGACGCCGGCTACCGCGGCGAGGTGCAGGTGGTGCTCGTCAACCACGACCCGCGCGAGCCGCTCACCCTGCGCCGGCTCGACCGCATCGCTCAGCTCGTCGTCCAGCGCGTCGAGCAGGTCGCCTGGCGCGAGGTCGACGCCCTGCCGGACAGCGCCCGCGGCGAGGGCGGGCACGGCTCCACGGGCGGCTGGACCGGCGCACCCGACACGACAGGACGGACACCCTGATGGCCCTGTTCCGCCGCAAGAAGGACGAGGAGCCCGAGGACGCCGTCGAGGCGGCGCCGGCCGAGGACGTACCGGCCGCTCCGCCCGCGCCGTCTCGCCCGCAGGGCCCCTGGGACGTCGCCGACGCCCCCGAGGACGACGTGCAGCGCCTCGACCTCGGCGGCCTGCGCGTGCCCGTGCCGCCGCAGACCGAGGTCCGCGTCGAGGTCAGCCCCGAGGGCCAGGTCGTCGCGGCCACGCTCGTGCGGGCCGGCTCGGCCATGCAGGTCAGCGCCTTCGCCGCGCCCCGCTCGGAGGGCATCTGGTTCGAGGTGCGCGAGGAGATCGCCGGCAGCCTGCGCGAGGGCGGCGGCACGGCGCAGGAGGTCGACGGCGCCTGGGGCGTCGAGCTGCAGGCCACCGTGCCCACCGACGTGCCCGGCGGCGGGCGGCAGCTGCTGCCGGCGCGCTTCGTCGGCGTCGACGGGCCGCGCTGGTTCCTGCGGGCGATGCTCACCGGCCCGGCGGCCATCGACACCGCGGCGGCCGCGGAGCTGCGCGCCGCGCTGCGCGACGTCGTCGTCGTGCGCGGCAGCGACCCGATGGCGGTGCGCGACCCGCTGCCGCTGCGCCTGCCCAAGGACGTGCAGCAGGCCGCCGAGCAGGCGGCGCGGCCGCAGGCGCCGCAGGTGCCGGAGCGGGGTCCGGAGATCACCGAGGTCCGCTGACGGCACGGCGTAGCCTTGCCGTCGTGAGCACCGCCACCCCCGGGGCGCCGGGCCGCTTCCGCCGGGCCCTCGCCCGGCTGGCCCTCGACGACGACCAGCTGGCCGACCGCGAGCTGCAGGGCCGCTGCGCCGAGGCGGGCGCCACGTTCGTCAACGAGTGCACGCGCGGCGAGCCGGTGCGGGTCGCCGGCACCCTGCGCGCGGTGACGCTGCGGCCGCGGGCCGGGGCGCCGACGCTCGAGGCCGAGCTCTACGACGGCACCGGCTGCGTCACCCTCATCTGGCTCGGCCGGCGCCGCATCGCCGGCATCGAGTGCGGGCGCCGCGTCGTGGCGCACGGGCGGCTCACCGAGCACGACGGCCGGGCGACGATCTACAACGCCGCCTACGAGCTGCAGCCCGTTGACTGAGGCGCGGCCGCAGGACGACGAGACCGTCTCCGGCGCTCCGGCGTCGCGCCCGGCGCTCGTCGAGGCGCTGGGCGGCAAGCGGGGCCTGGTCGACAGCGGCCTGCCCGCGGTCGTCTTCGTCTTCGTCAACTCGGTCGTCGCGGCCTTCGCCGACCGCGACACCGGGCTGCGGGCGGCGCTCGTCGCCTCGGTGGTGTGCGGCCTGGGCGTCGTGGGCCTGCGGCTGGCCCGGCGCGAGACGCTGCAGCAGGCGCTGTCCGGCTTCTTCGCCCTCGCCATCGCCGTCTGGTTCGCCGCGCGCTCGGGGGAGGCCCGCGACTTCTTCCTGCCGGGCATCCTCATCAACGTCGCCTACGGCACGGTCTTCCTCGTCTCCGCGCTCGTCGCGCGCCCGCTCGTCGGCTACGTGTACGCCGCCGTCGACGGCCTCGTCGGGTGGCGCGAGGACCGGCGGCTGCGCCGGGCCTTCGCCGTCGCGTCGGTCGGCTGGGCGCTCGTGTTCGGCGCCCGCGCCGCCGTGCAGGGCACGCTCTACGCGATGGACCGCCCGGGCCTGCTCGCCGCGGCGCGGCTGCTCATGGGCTGGCCCCTCACGATCCTCGCGGTGGCGGCCACCGTGGCCTGGGTGAAGCGGGCCCGCCGCCCCTAGCGACCGGGGTGGTGGCCGAGCAGCGCGTCGAGCTCGACCTCGACCTCCTGCGTGGCCACGAGCAGGAGCTCGTCGCCGCCCTCGAGCGCGAGGTCGGGCGTCGGCACGATGACGCGGCCGTCGCGCAGCACCGCGACGAGGGCGCTGTCGGCCGGCAGCGCGACGTGCCCGACGAGCGTTCCGGCGTGCGGGGAGTCCTGCGGCAGGGTCACCTCGACGAGGTTCGCGGCGCCCTTCTGCAGGGTGAGCAGCCGCACGAGGTCGCCGACGGTCACGGCCTCCTCGACCACGGCGGCGAGCAGGCGCGGCGACGACACCGAGACGTCGACGCCCCAGGACTCGTTGAAGAGCCACTCGTTCTTGGGGTGGTTGACCCGGGCCACCACGCGGTCGACGCCGAACTCGGTCTTGGCGAGCAGCGAGACGACGAGGTTGACCTTGTCGTCGCCGGTCGCCGCGACGACGACCTGGCAGGTCTGCAGCCGCGCCGAGACGAGGTTCTCCAGCTCGCAGGCGTCGGCGAGCAGCCACTCCGCGCCGGGCACGCTGTCGACCTTCATGGCGCGCGGCTCGCGCTCGACGAGCAGCACCTCGTGGCCGTTGCCGAGCAGCTCGGCGGCGATGGAGCGCCCGACGTTGCCGGCACCCGCGATGGCGACGCGCATCAGACCTCCTTGGCCGGGCCGGCGGCGAAGACGGCGGAGACGGCGTCCATGCGCTCGGCGAGCAGCGTCGCGTGCACGAGGTCGCCCTCCTGCACCACGGTGTCGGGACCGGGCACGAGGCCCTCGCCGAGCCGGGTGAGCAGCGCGACGCGGCAGCCGGCCTGCCGCTCGAGCGTCGTGACGCGCTGGCCGACCCAGGCCGGAGCGACGGCGATCTCGGCGAGCGCGACGGCCCCGCTGGGGTCGCGCCACTCCGTCTCGACGCCCTGGGGGAGCAGCCGGCGCAGCACCTGGTCGGAGGTCCAGCGCACGGTCGCCACCGTCGGGATGCCGAGCTTCTGGTAGACCGCCGCGCGTCGGGCGTCGTAGATGCGGGCCACGACGTTGTCGACGCCGAAGGTCTCGCGGGCCACGCGGGCGGCGATGATGTTGCTGTTGTCGCCGCTGCTCACGGCCGCGAACGCGTGCGCCCGCTCGATGCCCGCCTCGACGAGCACCTCGCGGTCGAAGCCGACGCCGGTGACGGTGCGCCCGGAGAAGTCGGCCGACAGGCGGCGGAAGGCGCCGGCGTCGCGGTCGATGACGGCGACGGAGTGGTCGCGCCGCTCGAGGCTGCGCGCGAGCGCCGACCCGACGCGGCCGCAGCCCATGATCACGACGTGCACGACGGACGACGCTACACGCGGCCGTACGCTCTGCGGTCGTGTCCGGGACCGGCGACGTCGTCAAGCGCGTGGTGCTCGGGCGGGCGCTGCGCAGCGACCGCCAGGCCGAGCAGGAGCTGCCCAAGCGGCTGGCCCTGCCCGTGTTCGCGAGCGACCCGCTGTCGAGCGTGGCCTACGCGACCCAGGAGGTGCTCGTCGTCCTCACGCTGGGCGGCCTGGCCTACCTGCACCTGACGCCGTTCCTCGCCACCGGCGTGGTGGTGCTGCTGACCACGGTCGTGCTGTCGTACCGCCAGCTCGTGCACGCCTACCCGAGCGGCGGCGGCGACTACGAGGTGGCGACGAAGAACCTCGGCCGGCGTCCCGGGATGGTGGTGGCGAGCGCGCTGCTCGTCGACTACGTGCTCACCGTCGCGGTGTCGGTCTCGGCCGGCGTCGACAACATCATCTCGGCCTTCACCGGTCTCGCGGACGCGCGCATCCCGCTCGCCCTGGGCTTCGTCGCCTTCCTCACCGCGATGAACCTGCGCGGGGTCAAGGAGAGCGGCCGGTTCTTCGCGGTGCCCACGTACGGCTTCCTGCTCGCGATCGGCTCGATGGTCCTCGTCGGGCTGGTCCGCACCGCGCTCGGGGACGCGCCGGTGGCCGAGAGCGCCGGCGCCGAGGTCGAGGCCGAGTACTCGGCCCTCGCCGGCCTGGCGCTCGTCTTCTTCGTCCTGCGCGCGTTCGCGGCGGGTTGCACGGCGCTCACCGGCGTGGAGGCCATCGCGAACGGCGTCCCGGCCTTCCGGCGGCCGAAGAGCCGCAACGCGGCCACCACGCTCGCGCTGATGGGCCTGGCCGCGATGACGATGTTCAGCGGCATCACCGCGCTCGCGCTCATCACCGGCGTGCGCTACGTCGAGGACCCGGTGCGGCAGATCGTCGGCTTCGGCGAGGACGACGTGCAGCGCAGCGTCATCGCGCAGGTCGCGGCCGCGGTCTACGGCGACGGCACCCTGCTGTTCTTCCTCGTGCAGGCCATGACGGCCGGCATCCTCATCCTCGCCGCGAACACCGCCTTCAACGGCTTCCCGCTGCTGGGGTCGATCCTCGCGCAGGACCGCCTCATGCCCCGGCAGCTGCACACCCGCGGCGACCGGCTCGTGTTCAGCAACGGCATCGTGCTGCTGGCCGGCTTCGCCGGGCTGCTCATCGTCGTCTTCGATGCGAACGTCACGAACCTCATCCAGCTCTACCTGGTGGGCGTGTTCACCAGCTTCACGCTGGGCCAGGCCGGGATGGTGCGGCACTGGAACCGCGTGCTGGCCGGCTCCCTCGACGCCGCCCGCCGTCGCCAGGTGCTGCGCAGCCGGGCCATCAACGCGGTCGGCTGCTCGCTCACCGGGTCGGTGCTGGCGATCGTGCTCGTGACGAAGTTCGTGCGCGGCGCGTGGATCGTCCTGCTCGCGATGCCGGTGCTGTACCTGCTCATGCGCGGCATCAACCGGCACTACGAGCGGGTGGCCGAGGAGCTCGCGCCCGACGACGAGATCGTGCCGCTGCCGAGCCGCAACCACGCCGTCGTGCTCGTGTCGAAGCTGCACGCACCGACGCTGCGCGCCCTGTCGTACGCCCGGGCCACCCGGCCGCACGACATCACGGCCCTGACCGTCAACGTCGACCCCGAGGACACCCGGGCCCTGCAGGACCAGTGGGACCGGCGCGACCTGCCGGTGCCGCTCACCGTCATCGACTCGCCCTACCGCGAGATCACGCGGCCGGTGCTCGACCACGTCAAGGGGCTGCGCACGTCGAGCCCGCGCGACGTCGTCACGGTCTTCATCCCCGAGTACGTCGTGGGCCACTGGTGGGAGCAGCTGCTGCACAACCAGAGCGCGCTGCGGCTCAAGACGCGGCTGCTCTTCCAGCCGGGTGTCATGGTGACGTCGGTGCCGTACCAGCTGCGGTCGTCCGAGGGGCGCGACGAGGACGCCGCCCCGGCGCCGGGCGCTGCGCGCCGGGCGCAGCCGATCGGCCGGCGGGACCGGTCGTCGGGGTGAGCGAGCTGCTGGAGCTGGTGGTCGGGGGCCCGGCGGCGGGCGGGTCGTTCGTCGCCCGCGCCGACGACGGCCGCATCGTGTTCGTCCGGCACGCGCTGCCGGGGGAGCGGGTGCGGGCGCGCGTGACGTCGGAGTCGCGCTCGTTCCTGCGGGCCGACGCCGTCGAGGTGCTCGAGGCGGCGCCCGAGCGGGTCGAGCAGCCGTGCCCGTACGCCCGCCCGGGGCGCTGCGGCGGGTGCGACTACCAGCACGTCCCGGTGGCCCGGCAGCGCGAGCTCAAGGCGCAGCTCGTCGCCGAGCAGCTGCGGCGGCTCGCCGGCGTCGAGCTGGTGCCCGAGGTCGAGGAGGTGCCGGGCGCGCCGGACGGCCTGGGCTGGCGGCTGCGCGTCGGGTTCGGGGTCGACCCCGCGGGGCGGCCGGGGCTGCACCGGCACCGCTCGAAGGACCTGGAGCTCGTCGACCGCTGCCTCATCGCCGCACCCGGCGTCGAGGCCGTCGGCGCCGAGCGGGTCACCTGGCCGGGGGCCGCGCAGGTCGAGGTGGCCACCTCCGGCGCGGAGTCGGTCGTGGCGGTGACCTCGCGCCGTGGCGCACGCCCGCGGGTGCCCGACGTCGAGGCCGGGCTGGCCGTCGACGGGCGCGCGGAGCGGGTGCCGCACGGGCTCGTGCACGAGGTGCTCGGCCGCCGCTACGAGGTGCGCGCCGGGGGCTTCTGGCAGGTGCACGTCGGCGCGGCCGAGGCGCTCGGGCGGGCCGTGCTCGACGGGCTCGACCCGCAGCCGGGCGAGCGGGTCGCCGACCTCTACGCCGGCGCGGGCCTGTTCGCCGCGCTGCTCGCCGAGCGCGTGGGGGAGGCCGGCTCCGTGGTGGCCGTCGAGGGCGACCGCGGCGCCGTCACGGACGCCGCGCGCAACCTCGCCGACCTGCCGCAGGCCCGCACGGTGCACGCCGCCGTGGCGCCCGAGACCGTGGCGCGGCTCGGCGAGGTCGACCTCGTCGTCCTCGACCCGCCGCGCGCCGGGGCGGGGCTCGAGGTCAGCGCCGCGCTCGCCGCGCTGCGGCCGCGCCGGCTCGCCTACGTCGCCTGCGACCCGGCGTCGTTCGCGCGGGACCTGCGGGTGCTCCTCGACGCCGGGTGGTCGCTCGACCGGCTGCGGGCGCTGGACATGTACCCGATGACCGAGCACGTCGAGCTCGTCGCCCTGCTGTCGCCGCCGGCCTGACCTCGTCAGGGGGCGGTGGCCGCGCTGGGGACGGCCACCGCGTCGTCGGCCGGTGCCGGCGCCTGCTCCACCAGGCGCAGGCACGCGGTCAGCCGCGCGCGGGCGTCGAGGAGCACGTCCTCGAGCGCGAGCAGGTCGGCGAGCTGCGGGTCGTCCGGCTGCTCCGGCCGGTGCACGGGGCCGCTCACCGGACCCACACCGGCGCCGGGTCGGCGCAGTAGGTGCACATCAGGCCGGTGCGGACGGTGCGCCGCAGGTGCGCCCCGAGCGGGCGGTGGTGCTCCTCGACCGCGTCCACCGCCCGGCGCGGCGACTTCGTCACCGCCACCCGGGCGCGCTCGGCGGCGCCGCCGGTGGTCCTGTCCCGCCGGCTCAGCCCGAGCGCCCGGGACAGCTCGCGGACGAGGAAGTCGCGCTCGACCGCCACGAGCTCGGCGCGGCGCTCGTCGCCGCGCTCCCGCGCGTCGCCCAGGTCGTCCTCGAGCTGCGCCAGCCGCCGCCGGTACTCGGCCTTGGCCCGGGCGTCGAGCACCGGCAGGCCGTCGGCGTGCGGCACGGACGCCGCGCCCGCGAGCTCGAGGACGTGCACCGGCTCGTCGGGCCGGGCCAGGAGGCTGCCCAGGTGCTGCATGCCGCGCCCGTCGCGCACCCGGGCCAGGTGATCCTCGAAGGCGAGGGTCCAGTAGGCGCCCTCGCGCCGGAAGACGGCGTCCGGCGGGGGAGCGGCGCGCTGCCCCGGCAGCGCGCCGCCCATCGGCGCCGGGTCCCCCCGCAGCGCCCCCTCCAGCTGCGCCAGCACCTGGCGCACCACCTCGGCCGCCACGGCCTGCGCGAGGTCCTGCACCGTCGTGTCCACGCCGGTCCCCCTCCTGCTGCTGACGTCTCGCCGCCGCACGGATGCTGGCCGCGGAAGCGCCCCGTGGCATCAGGGGGTCTGCCCTGAACTCGTGCGCCTCGGGGGGCTTGTCAGGTCTGCGGCGTTCCTCCACACTTCCGCCCTCGCTCCCTCGACCCAGCG
>DATMKB010000097.1:0-4620 GCA_035553635.1 Mycobacteriales bacterium | reverse complement strand
GCCAACCTCATCGCCGTCGCCCGCCTCATGTCGGTGCTCTCGGGCGACGACCCGGCCCAGGCGGTGCGCGACGGCGTCCGCCTGTCGGCGGTGATGGCGCTCGGCACCATCGGCCTGGGCGCCACGGCCGTCGTCGTCGCGCACGCCGCGCCCGCGCTCCTGCCCTTCAGCGTGCTGCCCGCCGCCGCACTGACCTTCGCCTACCGCGCGGCGGTGCAGGAGTCGGAGGAGCGGCGCCGCTCGGCGGTCCTGCTGGCGCTGTCGCAGGTGCTGGCCGGCCGGATGGAGGACGACGCCGGCGAGGACGTCGTCGAGGCGTTCCTGCGGCTCACCCGCCAGGCGTTCGGCGCCGACACCGCCACCGCCCTGCTGCAGTTCGACGACGGCTCGGTGGCGCGCGCCGGCGACGACCGGGTGCTCGGCACCGACCGCGCGGAGGCCGGTCCCCGCGCCCGCGCGCTGCTCGACCGGCTCGACGCCGGCGCGGCGGTGCTGCCGGCGTCGGCCGACGACGGCTGGACCTCCGGGCTGCTCGCGCCGCTCGAGGCCGACGGCCGGCGGCTCGGCGCGCTCGTGGTCACCACGCGCGACCGCAGCCGGCGGCTCGGCGGGTCGGACCTCAGCCTGCTGACGCCGCTCGCCGCGGCACTCGCCGTGGCCCTGCGGGGCACCGACCACCTGCGCCGGCTGCTCGAGGAGACGAGCAAGCTGCAGGCCGTCGTCGACCGGTCGTCCGACGGCATCGTCGTGCTCGACGGCGACGGCGTCGTGCAGCTGTGGAGCCCGGCGGCGCAGGCGCTCACCGGGGCGTCGGTGTTCGACGCGCTGGGCCTGCCGCTCGGCGAGGTGCTGCGCGCCACGACGCCGGACGGCACCCAGGTGGACGCCTTCGCCGCCGGCCGGGAGCTGCTCCACCGCGGCCGGCCGGACGCCGTCGTCGAGCTCGTGGTGCGGCGCACCGACGGCGAGGAGCGCGTCGTGCGGTGCGCCCACGCCGGCGTGTTCGACGACGCCGGCCGGCTCGAGCGCGACGTCGTCCTGCTGCACGACGTCACCCGGGAGCGGCAGGTCGAGCGGCTCAAGGCCGACTTCATCGCGACCGTCTCGCACGAGCTGCGCACGCCGGTGACGCCCATCAAGGGCTACGCCGACCTGCTGCGCCGCCGCGGCGACGCCATGACCCCGGAGCGCCGGGCCGAGTGCCTCGAGGTCATCAGCGACCGCGCCAGCCACCTCGCCCGGCTCGTCGAGGACCTGCTGCTGGCCAGCCGCATCTCCACGACGGCCGGCGCCTCGACGGCGTCGGTGTCGATGGGGCGGAACGACCTCGCCGCGCTCGTCCGGCGGGCCTGCGCCGACTTCGGCGACGACGGCGAGCGGGTCTCGGTGCACCTGCCGCCCGGCGAGGTGCCGGTGGCCTGCGACGCCGTGCGCGCCGTGCAGGTGCTCGGCAACCTCGTCGGCAACGCGCTCAAGTACTCGGCGCCCGGCACCCCGGTCGACGTCGTGCTCGTCGTCGACGGGACGCCGGAGGACGGCGAGGTGCGCGTCGAGGTGACCGACCGCGGCCGCGGCATCCCGGCCGACCAGCTGGAGCGGGTCTTCGAGAAGTTCCACCGCGTCGAGGACCCGATGCGCATGACGACGGGCGGCACCGGCCTCGGCCTCTACATCGCCCGCGAGCTCACCACCGCGATGGGCGGCCGGCTGTGGTGCACCTCGGTGCTCGGCACCGGCTCGACCTTCGTGCTGGCCCTGCGGCGGGCCGCGCAGGTCGACCCCGCGCCCGACCCGGCCGCCCCGCCGGTCCTGCGCGGGCTGCCGCCCGGGCAGGTCCTGCCGCTGCCGCGCGGCCGCGCTGCGCGGGAAACGGGCTCCGCGGCGCTAGGGTGAGCGCCGATCCCGCTCGGGCCGTCCGGCTCGACGGGCCCACGAGCGGGCTGGCCCCGTCATCCACCGAGAGCGAGGACCACGTGGCCGACACCTACAACGGTTACTGCGTGAAGTGCAAGGAGAAGCGCGACTTCGAGGGCGAGATCAAGGTCAGCGAGTCCGGGCGCCGCATGGCGCAGGGCACCTGCCCGGTCTGCAGCACCAAGATGAACCGGATCCTCGGCAAGGCCTGAGGCCCCGAGACCGTCCCCGAGGGCGGCGCTCCCCGACCGGGGGCGCCGCCCTCGGCGCGTCCGCGCCCGGCGGTGCGGACCGCGGCCGGGGACCCCCCTCCCCCCGGCCGCGGCCGCGTCACGGCCGCGTCAGGGCCGCGTCACGGCTGCGGCGGGACGGGCACCGGCGCCGGCGGGCTGGGCACCACCGGGACGCCGTCGGGCACCAGCCGCTGGCCGGTGAGGTCGACGACCGCCAGCGGCGGCACCGCCGGCGCGGGCAGCGGCAGCAGCCGCGGGTGGAGCTTGCCCTCGGCGTCGGCCAGCGACAGCAGGCCCTCGAGCGCCTCGCCGTAGGCCCCCGGCGAGGCGAGCTGGACGAGCGTCGCCGCGCCCTTGTCGCCGTGGAGCAGGCGCTCGACGTCCTCGCTGCCCGGGACGGGGTCCTTGGCCACGATGATGCGGCTCCCCTCGAAGCCGACGACCGGCAGGCGCCAGACCTCCTTCGGCACGCCGCGCAGCTTGGCGCTGTCCTCCCGCAGGCTCGGGTGCTGCAGGGCCGCCTGGGCCAGCACCCCGAGGTAGTGGCTGGGGTTCTGGTTGACGTGGACGAACAGCGGGTGCGCGCGCGTGTCGACGACCGGCGGCGTGACCGTGAACGGCACCGCCACCTCGCTGCCGCTGCCCGGGCGGGCGCGCAGGCCCGAGCCGAGCGACTGCGCGTGGGTCGCCGGCGACCCCGGCTCGACCCCCGCCCACAGCCGCACGCTCGTGACGTCGACGGCGGCCTGCTCCGTGACCGCCGACGGCATGCCGAGCAGGCCGAGGGACGGGTACGACGGCGTCGCCGTGAGCCGCAGCACGAGCCCGCTCAGGTCCGCCGCCGAGACGGGCTGCGCGAAGCGGACGACGAGGCGGGCGCGCGTGCCGCCCGGCTGCAGCGACGCCTGGGCCCAGGCGCCGTTGAGCTCGGCGGTGAGCCGGCCGGTGGCCAGCAGGGCGGAGTAGTCGACGTCGACGGTGACGTGGCTGATGCTGCGCCCGCCGGCGAGCTTCTGCTCGACCGCCTGCACGAGCGACGGGTAGGACGCGGCGAAGCGCGGGTCCAGCAGCGCCGGCTCGAAGAAGCGCCGGTACTCGACGATCTCCTCGGCCGTGAAGACGGCCGACGTCACGACCCCGTCGACGGGCTGCGTGCCCGCCGGCACCTCGAAGACCCGCACCGACACCATCTCGCGCACGTCCTCCACGTGGGTGCACACCGCGTAGTTCTCGTAGACGCGCCAGCGCAGCAGGTTCGTCACGCGCGACAGCAGGGGGCTGACCTGGCCGACCTTCGAGGTGACGGTGCGCGCGAGGGTGTGCAGCGAGCTGGTCGCGCTGTGCACGGCCTCGTTCACGGCCGACTGCGCCGTCGTCAGCGCGTGGTTGACCTGCAGGCTCGTGTCGACGCGCGTCGACGTCGTCGTGGTGGCCGACGTCCCGGCGACGGCGCCGCCGCCGCCGATGCCGAAGACGCCGGGGATGCCGAGGGCGAAGCCCCCCGCAGCCGCGTGGGCGCTGCTGCTGGCCGCCACCCGGACGACGCTGTCGATGCGGTTCGCCTGGCTGAGGGTCTCGAGCACCGACGACGACGCCGACCGGCGTGCCGTGTCGACGACGCGGTCGACCTGGTCCACGACCCGCTCGACCGTCCCGACCGTCTCGTCGAGCACCTGCCCGGGGTCGAGCGCGTCGACCTCGGCGAGCTCGCCGAGCGTGTAGCCGAGGAAGATCCACGACTGCCGCAGCCGGACGAGGTAGCGCTTGGGCTCGTTGCTGCCCGGCGAGACCGTCTCCGTCCCGTTGCGGACGACCGTGAGCCGCTTGACCAGCGGCGTGCGGCGGCTGCGGAAGTCCTCCTCCTTGCCCAGGCGGCCGAGCAGCGAGTCGCCCTCGTCGCCGGCCTTGGCGGCGATCGCGTCGCAGAGCTCGGGCGTGAAGTCGGCGGGCAGCCGGGTCAGCGGGTCGCCGCCGGCGCCGACCGGCGGCCAGAGGCCGTCCGTGGCCACCGGGAGCCCCGGCAGCACCTCCATGACGTGCGTCAGGTCCACGAACTGCGACCCGACGGGCACGACGACGTCGAGGACCGTCCCCTCCTCGGTGCCGTCGAGGATGCGGACGCGGCCCTCGACGGCCTCCGGCCCGTCCGGCTCGTGGTCGTGCTGGCCGCCGCCGGACCCGGCCGGGAAGGTCAGGACGACGAGACCGGTGCGCGAGGTGAACGCCCGGTCGACGACGGCGCCCGTCGCGTCGAGCAGGTGCACCGGGACGCCGGCCCGGCTCCGGCCGGCGCGGTCCGCGAGCGTCAGCAGGACGACCTTGCGCCGTCGGCCGTCGTGCGCCCTGGTCGCCGCGGCGTCGAAGGACGTGGCGCTGTCGAGCAGGCCCTCGAGGTCCTTCCGCAGCGTCTCGGCGAAGGTGGGAGCCGCCTTGATCTTGATCATCTTGACCGGCGTCCGCACCACCTCCGCGA
>DATMKB010000096.1:0-3149 GCA_035553635.1 Mycobacteriales bacterium | reverse complement strand
GGCTGCGGGGCGGTGGAGACCTAGGCGCTGCTGCTGGGGTTCGTGCCGGGGGAACCGGTGGTGCGGGGCTGCGCCGGGTTGGTCGGCACGCCCGCTGTGGGCGGGTTCTGCGCCGGGCCGCCCGTGGCCGGGCTGACCTTCGAGCCGCCGGCGGGCGGCGGCGCCTTCTCCGGCGCCGGGGCGGCCGGGTCGCCGCCGCTCGGGGTGGCCGACGGGTCGGTGGCCAGCTTGGCGATGCGGTTGTCGAGCATCGTGACCACCGGCAGGCGGTTGGCGTGCGCCTTCTCGTAGTCGCGCAGCTGCACGAGCTGCTCGGTGGTGAGGCTGCGCAGGCGGCCGCGCAGCGAGCCCAGCGTCATGTGGTCGTAGTCGGGCAGCGGCAGGTCGTCGTGGTCGGTGACGGTCGGCGCGCTCGTCTGCTCGACGACCTGCTCCACCGTCTCGACGACGTCCGCGGGAGCGGCGGTGTCGACGGGGGTGTCGTCGGGCTGGGTGGCCTTGGGCGTGGGCTCGCCCTTCGGGGCCTCCTCGGCGGGGGTGCCGGCCTCGGCGGCCTCCGCAGCCTTCTCCGCCGCCTTGTCCGCGGCCTTCGCCGGCGCCTTCGCCGCCTTCTTCGCGGCCTTCTTCGCGGCCTTCTCGGCCGGTGCCGCCGCACGGGCGGCGGCCTCGCCGGCCTCCGCGGCACCGCGCGCGGCCTTCTCGGCGGCGCGCTCCCCGAGGTCGGAGACGCTGGCGCCCCGCCCGGTGACCCTCTGCACCCGGCTGCGGGCGGCGCCCGCGGCCTTCGTGGCGGTGCGGGTGACGGCCTCGCCGGCGTCCTCGAGGGCGTCCTCGACGGCGTCGTAGGGGCGGGCCAGCGGCGTGCCCTGCAGGCTGTCCTCGACGCGGTCCTCGAGCTCGTCGAAGGACGTGCCGCGCAGGCGCGCGATCAGGCGCTCGCCGCGGGCGGCGAGGTCGTCGTACTCGCGTCGCGCGGTGTCGAGGCCGGCGAGCGCGGAGCTCAGGGCGACCACGGGCAGGCCGACGGCCTTCCCGGGCAGCCGGCGGACGCCGCCGAGGACGGTCGGCACCAGCCCGAGGGCGGCGGCGACGGGGGTCGGGACGTGGCTCGGCATGCGGTTCCTCCGGTCGGGGCGCGGGTCAGGGACGGCCTGCCCGAGGTCCTGCCATCTCACACCGCAGCGTGAGCGACGTCGCGGGAGGTCCGCGCGGACCGGCCGGACACGGCGGGCGGGCCTACCCTGGAGGCATGACGGCTGCCTCCCCGACCCCGCCGGCCGCCGGTCACGGCAGCCCCACCGGGCGCGTGCTGCTGGCCCGGCCGCGCGGCTACTGCGCCGGCGTCGACCGGGCGGTGCTCACCGTCGAGAAGGCGCTCGAGGCCTACGGCCCGCCGGTCTACGTCCGCAAGCAGATCGTGCACAACGCGCACGTCGTGCGGACGCTGGAGGCCAAGGGCGCCGTCTTCGTCGAGGAGACCGAGGAGGTGCCCGAGGGCGCCACGGTGGTGTTCTCGGCGCACGGCGTCGCCCCGACCGTCCACGAGGAGGCGCAGTCGCGCTCGCTCAAGACGATCGACGCGACGTGCCCGCTCGTCACCAAGGTCCACCTCGAGGCGCGCCGGTTCGCCAAGGAGGACCTCGACATCGTCCTCATCGGCCACGAGGGCCACGAGGAGGTCGTCGGCACCACCGGGCAGGCGCCCGAGCACATCCACCTCGTCGACGGCCCCGAGGAGGCCGCCGCCGTGCAGGTGCGCGACCCGGCCAAGGTCGCCTACCTGTCGCAGACCACCCTGTCGGTCGACGAGACGAACGTGACCATCGACGCGCTGCGGGAGCGCTTCCCGCTGCTGCAGGGGCCGCCGTCGGCCGACATCTGCTACGCGACGCAGAACCGCCAGGTCGCCGTCAAGGAGATCGCCGCCGAGGCCGACCTCGTGCTGGTCGTCGGCTCGCGCAACTCCTCCAACTCGGTCCGGCTCGTCGAGGTCGCCCTCGACGCCGGTGCCGGCGCCTCGTACCTCGTCGACGACGAGACCGAGATCGACCCGGCCTGGCTGGACGGCGTGGGCACCGTCGGCGTCACGAGCGGCGCGTCCGTGCCGGAGGAGCTCGTCGAGCGCGTGCTCGGGTGGCTCGCCGAGCGCGGGTACGGCGCCGTCACCGAGGTCGAGTCGGCGCGCGAGTCGCTGCTGTTCGCCCTCCCGCCGGAGCTGCGCCGCGACCTGCGCTCGGCCGGCATCGCGGAGACCTGACCGGCCTCAGCGGCGGGTGACCGCCCGGCCGAGGGCGACGACGAGCGCCAGCGCCGTGGCGCTGATGACGACGGGCGCGCCGAGCGCGAGCGCGTTGACGAGCTCGAGGGCCGAGCGGGTCGGCAGCGAGCCGGGCAGCCGGACGCCGTCGACGGCGCCCGCCCCGAGGGCGAGCACGACGTAGGCGAGCGGCGGCATCACGACCGCGGCGCGCAGGTCCTCCCGGTGCGCGGCGAGGGCCGCGGCGCCGCAGCCCAGCACGAAGCAGACGCCGAAGGCCGTCCCGAGACCACCGCCGCGGACGGCGTCCACCACCCCGCCGAGGGTGCCGAGCAGCAGGGCGAGCGCCGTGGCGCCGCAGGCCGTGAGGCCCCGCCGGTCGACCAGGTGCGGCCGGGCGGCGAGGGCTGCCCGGCGGGCGGTCGTCGTCGCGGCGCCGAGCAGGTGCCGGGCGCGCGCACCGGGCGGACCGGGTACAGCGTGCTGCAGGACGTCGCCGACCGGCCCCTCCGCGGCGGCCGGGAGGCCGACGGGGTCGGCGGTGGTGGTGCTCACCCGGCGGACGCTAGCGGCGACGGGCCGCTCGTCCGCGCTCCCGCGCCGGGACCTACCGTGTCGCCGTGGCGGACGGCGCGGGCTGGGACGACGACCTGGTGGTGGCGCTCGCGCGGGGCAAGGACCCGGGTCTGCCGGAGGACACCGCCCGCGAGCTGGCGGTGCTGGCGCGCGAGCACCTCCGGGCGGTCGGGGCGCCCGACGCGCCGGAGGTCGCCCGCCGGCTGCTCGCCGACCACCGCGAGGCCGGCGCGACCGCCGCGAACGTCGTGGCGCGCGCCGCCGTCGAGCACGCGGTCGAGCGGGGCCTGCTCGCCCCTGGGGACTAGCCGGCCGC
>DATMKB010000095.1:0-12449 GCA_035553635.1 Mycobacteriales bacterium | reverse complement strand
TTCGCGCCGCAGGGCGTGGGCGTCACCGAGGCGGTGCTCGCCGGGCTGCTGGCGCCCGGCACCGCCGGCGGGCTGGCCCTCGTGCTCGGCGGCTACCGGGCGCTGATCGCGGTCCGCGACCTCGCGGGCGCCGCCGTCGCGACCGCGCTGGCCCGGTCCGGTCCTCGGTAGGGTGCCGGGGCACTCGCCGTCCCGAGGAGGTCCCGCCGTGAGCCGCGTCCTGCGCCCGGCGGTGGTCTCCGTGGTGGTGGTGCAGGACCGCCCCGGCGACGCCGGCCTGCGGCCCGCACTCGACAGCCTGGCCGGCGCCGGGCTGCCGCCGGAGGTCGTGCAGCTCGTCGTCGTGCGCGAGCCCGGCACGCCCCTGCCGGCCGGCACCACCCCCGCCCTCGTCGCCGTCGCCGACGGCCCGCTGAGCGCCCGGCGCGCCGCCGGCGCCACGGTGGCCGACGGGCAGTTCCTCGCCCTCGTCGACGGCTCCACCGCGCTGCCCCCGGGCGTGCTCGCCGACCTGCTCGACACGCTGCACCGCGAGGTCCGCACCGCGGCGGTCGTCCCCGCGCGCACCCCCGGCCCGCGGCTGCAGGACGCCCTGCGCGTGCCGCTGGCGCTGGCCGTCCTGCGCGCCAGCGCCTGGCACCACGCCGTGGGCCACGGCGGCTCGCTCGACGACGGCGCCGACGACCTCGACCTCGGCTGGCGCCTGCTGCTGCTGGGCCTGCGCACCCGCGTGCGGGGCGACGTCGTCGTCGACCTGCCGCCGGCGGCCGAGCCGTCGGAGGAGGCGTTCTCCCGCGTCGTCGAGCGGTGCGCGTCGGACGCCGTCCTCGGCACCTCGCCCGACGTGCCGGGGCGCGCGCACGTGCAGGCCGCCCGGCGGCTCGACGACCTCGGCGTGCTCGCCGCCCTGCGCCGGGTGGAGGGCGACCCCGTGGCCGACCGGGTGCGCGCGCTGCTCGAGAGCGCCCCCGGCCTGCGGCGCCGGCAGCGCGTCCTCGTGGTCACCGGCGACACGCTGGGCGCCCGGATGGCCGGGCCGGCGATCCGCGCGTGGGCCGTCGCCCACGCCCTGGCCGAGGAGCACGACGTCGTGCTCGCGGCCCTCGGCGGCTGCACCGTCGTGTCGCCCGTCGTCGACGCGCGGTCGGTGGGCGAGGCCGAGCTGCGGGTGCTCGAGCGCTGGTGCGACGTCGTCGTCTTCCAGGGCTACCTGCTGCGCGACGTGCCGTGGATGGCCGACTCGGCGAAGGTGCTCGTCGCCGACCTCTACGACCCGATCCACCTCGAGGTGCTCGAGGTGGTGAAGGGCGAGCCGCGCGAGCGCCGGGAGAGCAGCGCGGCCGTCGCGCTCGAGGCGCTCGAGGTGCAGCTGCGCCGCGCCGACCTCTTCCTGTGCGCCTCCGAGCGCCAGCGCGACCTCTGGATCGGCCACCTCGCCGCCCTCGGCCGCGTCAACCCGCGCACCTACGGCGGCGACGAGGACCTCGAGGACCTGCTGAAGGTCGTCCCCTTCGGCACGGCGGAGGAGCCGCCGGTGCGCACCCGGCCGGCGGTGAAGGGCGTCGTGCCGGGCATCGGGCCGGACGACCGGGTGCTGCTGTGGGGCGGCGGCATCTACAACTGGTTCGACCCGCTGACCCTCGTGCGCGCCGTCGGGCTGCTGCGCGAGGAGCGCGACGACGTCCGGCTGTTCTTCCTGGGCGTCAAGCACCCCAACCCGGCCGTGCCGGCCATGCGGATGGCCGCGGCCGCGCGCGAGCTCTCGGACCGGCTCGGCCTCACCGGCACGTCCGTGTTCTTCAACGAGGAGTGGGTGCCCTACGACGAGCGGGGCCAGTACCTGCTCGACGCCGACGTCGGCGTCACCTGCCACTACCCGCACGTGGAGACGCGGTTCTCCTACCGGACGCGGGTGCTCGACTACCTCTGGGCCGGGCTGCCGATCGTCACGACGGAGGGCGACGCCTTCGCCGACCTCGTCGCGGCGCGCGACCTCGGCGAGGTGGTGCCGCCGGAGGACCCGGGAGCGCTCGCGGCCGCCCTGCGGTCGGTGCTCGACCCCGAGCGGAACGCGGCCTGCCGCGCGCGGGTGCGCGAGGTCGCGGTCGACCACACCTGGTCGCGCACGCTGCAGCCGCTCGTGGAGTTCTGCCGGGCGCCGCGCCACGCCGCCGACCGCAGCCGTCCGGTGCCCGACCCCGCCGGGATGCTCGCCGAGCCCGAGCGGACGGCCACCTCCGACGCGCGGCTGCTCGTCGAGTACCTGCGCGCGGGCGGACCGCGCGAGGTCGTGCGCCGGGCGGGCGGGCGCGTGCGCCGGCGCCTGGCCCCGGCGCCCGAGTAGCCGGCGGTCCGGCGCGCCTCAGCCGGCGAGGCGGCGGCGCGCCCGGCCGGCCACCCGGCGCGCCCGGCCCGCGGCGCGCCGCCACAGCGGCCGGGGCACGGCCGGCGGGCGCACGACGACGGCGCGCACGTCGGCCGAGTACGGCTCGAGCGGCGTGGGCTCCCACGGCTCGTCGAGGGCCTCGGCGCGGAAGCGGCCGGCCGAGACGCGGTGGCCCTCGGCCGCGACCCGCGCACGGGCCTGCTCGAGCACCTCCGCGTACCGGCGGCCCTGCACGTGCGGGCCGAGCTCGAGCAGCGCGTCGCGGCGGGCCCGCTCGCCGAGGCGGCGCCGCTCGGCGGGGTCGGCGAGCAGCCGGTCGAGCGCCGCGACCCACTCGTCCGGCGTCGCGGCCAGCAGGCCGTTCTCGCCCGAGCGCACCGCCTCGCGGAACGGCTGGCTCGGGCTCGCGACCGTCGGCGTCGCGACGAGCGCCGCCTCGAGCCACTTGATGGCGCTCTTGGCCTCGTTGAACCGTCCGCCGAGCTGCAGCGGCGCGAGGTTCACGTCGACGTCGCGCAGCGACGCGCACAGCTGCTGCCACGGCACGAACGGCAGGCGCCGCACGCGGTCGCCGAGCTCGTCGAGGGCCGCCCCCGGGCGCAGCAGCCCGCCGAGCCACAGCTCGGCCTGCGGGTGGCGGCGCAGCACCTCGACGACCGCCGGCTCGACCTCGGCCCAGTCGCGGTCGTGGGTGTCGGTGCCGCTGAAGTAGCCGAGGCGCACCGGCCCCGGCGCGCGCTCGCGGGCCAGCTCGGCGTCCGAGACCTGCGCCAGCAGCCGCCCGACGCCGTTGGCCCAGCGCGCGGTCGGCATGCCGGTGACGGCGGCCGCGTGGTCGCAGAGCATCTGCGTGCTGCCGATGTAGGCGTCGCAGGCCTCCATCGTCGTGCGGTACCGGCGCACGCCCTGCCACCAGAGGTCCTGCTCGGCCTGCGGGAGGTGCGCCAGGCCGTGGATCTCCGCGGCGAGGTCCTCGTCGAAGATGAGGTCGTCGACGTCGAAGACGAGCGGCACCGGCTCCGGGCGCGCCTTGACCGCCTCGGTGAGCGCGAGCACCTGCCGGGTCGCCGGCACCCGGTAGAGCACGACGGCGTCCGCGGTGCGGGCGAGGTCGAGCAGCTCGGGGTCGCGGTAGTGCCGCACCTGCGCGTCGACGCCGACCTCGGCCAGGCCCTCCGCGGCGAGCCGGGCGCGGTAGCGCAGCGACGCGCCGCCGATGCCGACGCCGATCACCACCGACCGCACGGCGCGCGGCAGGTCGGCCGGCAGGTCGGGGACGGGCGCCGGCAGCACCGGTCGGTCCCCGGCGAGCAGCGCCTCGTACGCCGCCTCCAGCCCGTCGACCTGCTCGGCGGTGGTGCGCTGCCGGACGCCCGGGGCGCCGGCGCGCAGCCGCTGCAGCAGGCCGGGCTCCTCGACGAGGCGGCGCAGCGCGTCGGCCAGCACGACGTCGTCGCCGGCGGGGACGACGAGCCCGTTGACGCCGTCCTCGACCACCTCCTCGGGCCCCGGCACGTCGGTGCACACCACGGCGAGCCCGGCGGCGAGCGCCTCGCGCACCTGCAGCGAGTAGGTCTCGCGGGCCAGCGACGGCAGGACGAGCACGTCGTGCCGGGCGAGCACGTCCGGCAGGTCCTCGGGCCGGTAGGGCGGGTGGCCCTGCACCGGCAGCCCGGGGCGCGTGGCGGCGGGCGCGCCGTAGGCGTCGAGGCGCCAGCCGGGCAGCCCCGCCAGCCGCTCGGCGGCGCGCAGCAGCACCGGCAGGCCCTTCATCGGGTTCGGCCCGCCGGCGAACAGCAGGCGCACCTCGCCGGTCGACGGCACGGGGTCCGCGGGCGGCGGGAGGGCGTCGTCGGCGCCGTTCTCGTCGACCCGCAGCCGCGCCGGGTCGACGCCGTTGGCCACCAGCACGCGCGCGGCGCTGGCCGACGGCGCGAGGACGAGGTCGGCGTGCACGAGCCGCGCGGCGAGCCAGGCGTTGCGCTCCTCCAGCCAGGGCCGGTCGACCTCGCACGGGCAGGCGCTGCAGTCGACGACGAGCCCGCACGGCCGCTCGTCGGGCGCGACGAGGAACTGCCGGGCGCAGAACCACCAGAAGTCGTGCATCGTCACGACCACCCGGGCGCCGGACTCCTTCGCCACCCGCACGAGGTCGCCGCCGAAGGTCTGCAGCGAGTGCAGGTGCACGACGTCGGCGGGGTGGGCGCGCAGCCACCGGGCGAAGGCCTCGGCGACGCCGGGGTTGTCGACGTTCTCGCGGGCGGCCCAGTCGATGAACGCGCCGATCGAGACGACCCGCACCGGCAGGCCCTCGACCTCGCTGTCCCACTCCGACAGCGGGGGCCGGCCGCTGTGCACGTCGCCGGCGAAGACCCGCACGTCGTGGCCCCTGGCGCGCAGACCGGCCGCCACGCGCAGCGGCACCAGCGTGCCGCCGGAGACGAAGTCGGGGGGGAAGTGCGCGGAGACGTGCGCGATCCGCATGGGGGCCGAGGCTAGCCCAGCAGCGACGGCCGGCCGCTAGGGTCGCCGCCGTGGACGATCGCCGCCCGGCAGCCGGCCCGGACGCCGCCTGGGCGGCCTGGGGGCGGTCGCCGCTGCCGGCGGACCGCTTCGCCGAGCGGCTCGAGGAGGTGCTGCAGCGCCGTCGCGACGACGAGGTGCTGCAGCAGCTCGCGCTCCGGCTCGAGGCGCTCGAGCGCGACGTCGAGCTCGCGGCGCTGGCGGCCGAGCGGCTGCGCGCGCGGGCCGAGGAGGCCGAGGCGGCCCGCACCGCCGCGGCGCGCCTGGCCGACGCGCGCCTCGCGGAGGTGGCCGCCCAGGTGGCCGACGCCGAGACCCGGCTGCGCCTCGTCGAGGGCAGCCGCACCTGGCGCTACCGCACCCGGCTGGCCCGCCTGCTCGGCCGCCCGTGACCACGGTCGGGCTCGTCGTCCTGCCGTCGTCCGCAGGCGGGCGGGACGCCACCACCGCGTCGCTGGAGGCGCAGGAGCACCGGCGCTGGCGGGCGGTGCTCCTCGGGGCCGCGGCGGCGCCGGACGCCCGCGTGCGGGCCGGCGAGGGCCGCGCGCTCGAGGCGGCGCTCGCCGACCTCGCCGACCGCGACGGCGCCGACCTGCTCGGCGTCGTCGCGCAGGGCGACCGGCTCGACCCGCGGGCGCTCGCGCTGCTCGCGCCGGCCGCCCTGGCCGCCGGCTGGGCGTACGCCGACGAGCACCACGACCCGCCGGGCGGCCCGGCGCTCGTCGTGCGCAAGCCCGGCTGGTCGCCGCAGCAGCTGCTGTCGATGCCGTACACCGGCCGCCCGGCGCTGCTGCGCGCCGACCTCGTCCGCGACTGCCTGGCCGAGGGCCCGCTCGACCCGGCCGCGCCGGAGTGGGACCTCGCGCTGCGCGCCGCCCGCCGGACGCCGGCGGCGCACGTGCCGCTCGTCCTGCTGGCCCGCCCCGTGCCCCCGGCGCCGGTGCCGCTGGAGGTGGCGGCGCGCCTGGTGCCGAGGGCGTCGGGCCGGCGGGGCACCGTCGTGCCGTCGCCCGCGCCGGGCGTCTACTGGCTCGACGAGCCGCTCGACGACCCGCCGCCGGTCACCGCCGTCATCCCCACCGCCGGGTCGGTGCGCGAGGTGCGCGGTGCCCGGCGGGTGCTCGTCGAGCACTGCCTCGACCGCCTGCTCGCCGTCACCGACTACCCCGCCCTCGACGCCGTCGTGGTGGTGGACGAGAAGACGCCCGCGGACGTGCGGGAGCGGCTGGCGCAGCGCGACCGCGTCACCCTCGTCGACCGCTCCGGCGGGTTCGACTTCGCCGACATCTGCAACACCGGCGTGGCCGCCACCTCCAGCCCGCTCGTGCTGCTGCTCAACGACGACGTCGAGGTGCTCGAGCCGTCGTGGCTGCGCCGGATGGTGGCCGTCGCGCTGCGCCCGGGCGTGGGGGTCGTCGGGGCGCGGCTCGAGCTGGAGGACGGGCGCCTGCAGCACGTCGGGGTGGCGCACAACGCCGACGCGCTGCCCGCGCACCTGCAGTGGGGCGACGACGGCGCCGCCGACTACTGCGGCTCGGCCACCGCGGTGCGCGAGAGCGCCGCCGTCACCGCCGCCTGCCTGCTGACCCGGCGCGACGTCTACGAGCAGGTCGGCGGCCTCGACCGGCGCTTCCCGGTCAACTACAACGACGTCGACTACTGCATGCGCGTGCTCACCGCCGGCTGGTGGGTGGTGCAGTGCGGCGCGGCCCGGCTCGTGCACTTCGAGTCCAGCTCTCGCGAGCCCGGCACGACGCCCGAGGAGCAGGAGCGCTACCTCGACCTGTGGTCCGAGCGCGGCTGCCGCGACCCGTGGGCGCAGATGTTCCGGTGGGGCGGCTACGAGCCGCCCGGGCTGTCCGGCGACCCGGTGCCGGACGTCCTCGCGCTCGCCGAGCGCTACCGGGGCTGAGCCCGTTCGAAGAGGCGCTCGAGCGCCGTCCGGTTGCCGGCCTCCCGCGCGCGCAGCCGCTCCCGGCCCTCTGCTGACGACGTGGCGGCCACCGCCTGCACGGCGGCGACGGCACCCGCCAGCCCCGCCGGCGACCAGGGCAGCAGCCGCGCCGCGGCGCCGAGGTCGGCGGCCAGCGCGTCGACCTTCGGCGAGTAGCCGACGAGCACCACCGGCCGCCCCGCGAGCACCGCGCAGACGCCGCCGTGGAAGCGCTGCGCCAGCACCACCCGCCCGCTCGCGACCTCCGCCGGCAGGGCCTCGAGGTCCGGCCGCGCGGTGGTGGCCGGCGTGCGCATCCGTGCCGCGACGGCGTCGTGCAGCGGGCCGTCGCGGTCGGCCTGCAGCGCGACGAGGTGCACGGCCAGGCCGGTGGCCGCGGCGACGGCGTCGAGCTCGGCGGCGGTGCGGTCGAGCGCCGGGTCGTCGACGGGAGGACGCGCGCGGCGCAGCCCCACGGGCAGCCGCCCTCCCCCGCCCGACCACGGCCGCAGGCACACCACGAGCCGGTCCTGCGCGGCGACCTCGACCGGCGGCAGGCCGAGCGCGAGGTCGGCGGTGACCTGCGGGCGCGGCAGCCCGCACGCCTGCAGGAGGTCGGCCGACGGCGCGTCGCGCACGGTGAGCGGCACGCCCCGCAGGGCGGCCCGCACGAGCGCCCGGCCGGTGCGGGTGGTGAGCCGGCCGGCGCCCAGGCCGACGCCGGCGACGGGGCGGCGCAGCGCGCGCGCCGGCGCGGTGCGGCCCAGGTGGTACGGCAGGTTGAACGGGCTCGTCTCGTCCTGCAGCAGCCCGCCGCCGCCGAGCACCACGGCACCGGCCGTGCGGGTGGCGGCCGGCACCTGCGGCACGCCGACGGCGTCCGTGCCGTGCACCGCGCGCGTGCCCGCCGGGTCGACCGAGACCGCGACCGGCGACGCCCCGAGCGCGCGCAGGTGGCGCAGCAAGCCGGACAGGACGAGCTCGTCGCCGAGGTTCGTCGACCCGATCCAGCCGGCGACGAGGACCCGGGTCACGACGTCGTCGGCAGCGTCCAGCGGGTGCCGAGCGCGACCGGGCCGCCCGACTCGCGCGGCAGCACCTCGTCGACGTCGAAGCGGACGATGCGGTGCCGGTAGTCGAAGACGTGCTGGCAGTCCCAGGCGTTGAGCGACGCCGACAGGTCGAACGTGCCGGGCTGCAGCATGACGCGGTCGAAGACGAGGTCGCAGTAGCCGCTGCCCTCGATGGCGTCGGCCACCGCGCGCCCGTCGCGGCTGTGGTGCGCCCACAGGTAGTAGCCGTCCAGCGTCTCGATGGACGCCCCGAAGACGGGCCGCTCGATGCGCTCCTTCGTCGACCAGTGCAGCCGCACGGTCATCGGGTCGCCGGTGCGCACCCGGGTCGTCGGGCGGCCCTGCGCGTCGAGCAGCTCGACCCGGTCGACGACGCCCTCGCCGCTGCCCCAGCGCCGGCTGCCGTCGTCGGTCTGGACGCGGTCCTCGTGCCCCTCCTCGAGGTAGTCGTGCACGACGTCGTCGGGCGCACCGGTGGCCACGACGCGGCCGTGCTCCAGCCACGCGACCTCGTCGCACAGCAGGCGCATCGACCCGGCGTCGTGGCTGACGATGACCACCGTCTTGCCGGCCGCGCGGAACGACGCGAACTTCTCCATGCACTTGCGCTGGAACGCGGCGTCGCCGACGGCGAGGACCTCGTCGACGAGCAGGACGTCGGGGTCGACGTTGATGGCGATGGAGAAGCCGAGCCGCACGTACATGCCGGACGAGTAGTTCTTCACCGGCTGGTCGATGAACTCCTCGATGCCCGCGAAGTGCACGATCTCGTCGAAGGAGCGCTCGAGCTCCTTGCGCGACAGCCCGAGGATCGAGCCGTTGAGGTAGACGTTCTCCCGGCCGGACAGCTCGGGGTGGAACCCGCTGCCGAGCTCGAGCAGCGCGGCCACCTTGCCGCGGGTGGTGACCGTGCCGGCATCGGGCCGCAGGATCTTCGCGATGCACTTGAGCAGCGTCGACTTGCCCGAGCCGTTCTCGCCGACGAGCCCGTACGTGGTGCCGGTGGGGATCTCGAGCGAGACGTCCTGCAGGGCCTGGAACTCGCGGTACTTCGCCCGGGTGCCGCGCATGACCGCGGCCTTGAGCGAGTCGTTGCGCTCGCTGTAGAGCCGGTAGGTCTTGCTCACGCGGTCGAGGACGACGGCGGGGTCGGTCACAGCTCCTCCGCCAGGCGGCCCTCGAAGCGCGAGAAGACGAGGTAGCCGAGCACGAGCGACACCGCGCCGACGAGCGTCACCGCGACGAGGTCGGTGGCGCTGGGCCAGGTGTGGTCGTAGAACACGGCGCGGAACGCCTCGACGAAGCGCGTCATCGGGTTCAGGCCCAGCCACGTGGTGACCGGCTGGCCGAGCACCTCGAGCCCCGCCTGCGCGACGTAGTCGAGCGAGTAGACGACGGGGGTCAGGTAGAACCAGACCTGCAGCCCGATGCCGACGAACTGCGCCGTGTCGCGGAAGTAGACGTTGGCCACCGACAGCGCGAGCCCGATGCCCAGGCCGAACGCCGTCAGGCACAGGACGAGGTACGGCACGACCACCAGGTGCGGCAGCACCCCGAGCCCGCCGAGCACGAGCGACACGGCGAGCAGCACGGCGAGCTCGACGGCGAAGCTCACGAGCAGGCTCAGCACCGTCGCCGCCGGGAGCACCTCCCGCGGGAAGTACACCTTCTTGACGAGGTTGCCGTTGGCCAGCAGCGAGCTCATGCCGCCGCTCACCGCACCGGCGAAGAAGGCCCACGGCAGCAGCCCGCACAGCAGCTGCGCGGCGAAGCTGCGGATGCCGCTGTCGGTGCCGACGTCGGGCGGGATGCGCAGGAAGAACGAGAAGACGAGCGTGAAGACGACGACCTGCGCGAGCGGGTTGAGCAGCGACCAGCCCTGGCCCAGCGCGCTGCGCTTGTACTTGCCGCGCACCTCGCGCTGGACGAGGTTGCCCAGCAGCTCGCGCGCGTCGCGCAGCTCGGCGAGGGAGCTCACCGGGTCATCCTAGGTGCGGGCGGCTCCCCCGCCGCCCGGCGTCAGGAGCGGCGGGGCGTGCGGCCCGCCTCGACCATGAGGTCGAGCACGCGCACGAGGAACGACGCCACCTGGCCGCGGTCGGTCGGCGACAGCGGCGCGTAGCGGCCGGGGGTCGTGCCGCCGGTGATGCCGGCGCGGGCGGCGCGACCGATCGCGGCCTCGTGCACCGAGCCGTCGTCGTCGGCGAACCAGGCGGGGTCGCCGTCGTTGAGCGGCGCGCCGACGTGGGCCTCGTAGGCCCGCGTCAGGTAGGTCGCCATCTGGTCGCGGGTGACCGTCGCGAGCGGGTCGTAGCGGCGGCCGCCGCGCCCGGCGACGACGCCGAGCGCCGCCATCTGGTTGATCGCGAGCTCGTGCGTGGAGCCGCGGTCGTCGTCGAAGGCGTCGGGCGGCGCGGCGGGCAGGGCGGTGCCGGCCTCGGTGAGCAGGCGGGCGAGGAAGGTCGCCACCTGCCCGCGGGTGAGCCGGTCCTGCGGCGCGAAGCGGTCGGCCGTGACGCCGGCCGTCAGGCGCCACCACACGGCGCAGTCGACCGCGGCCCGGTGCACGCTCGTGCGGGTGTCGGCGAAGCCGCCGGACGGCACGGTGGACGGGCAGGCGTCCTCGACGCCGCGGGAGCCGGGCGGGGCCTCCGGCGCCGGGCGCTCCGGCACGGTGACCGGCAGGCACTTCACCCGCACGTCGGTGCCGGTGCCCTCGTTGACCACCGTGGCGCAGACGGTGCGGTCGCCCGGCGCGGCCGGGATGATCGCCTCGAAGCCCCGCCGGTCGTGGTAGCCGGGGTAGCCGTTCGGGATGTCGGGGCGCGGTCGGTCGGCCAGCACGGTGCGCACCGTGCGGCCGTCGACCTGCAGCGCCACCTCGCTGGACGGCTCGACGTCGGGGTCGAGCGCCCAGCCGGACACCTTGACGCCGACGACGTCGAAGGTGACGGCGCGCGCGGTGTCGAGGTCGCCGACGGGGTCGCCGGTGGGGACCTCGACGGTGCGGCAGCCCAGGGTGGTGTGCGAGGAGCCCGGCTGGTCGAGCGCCACGAGGCAGACGCGGCGCGTGCCTGCCGGCACCTCGACGACGGCGTCGAAGCCGTGCTCGGGGGTGTACTGCGGGTACCGGGTGCGCAGGTCGGCGCGGGTCTGGTCGGCCACCACGGACGCGACCGTGGCGCCGTCGACGCGCACCTCGACGACGGTGTGCGCCGGGGCGTCGCTGTCGATGGCCCAGCCGCGCACGCGCACGCGGGCGCCGCGGGTGGCGGTGACCTCGTCGAGCTCGCCGAACGGCGGCGACGACGAGCCGGGGGACGCCGTCGGCGTCGCGGTGGTGGGCGACGGCGTGGGGCTGCTGGGCGCGCTGGCGATGAGCGCGGCCGCCCGGTCGCGCAGCCAGGGCAGGGTCGCGTAGCCGCGCTGGCCGGGGCAGGCGGTGCTGCTCACGTCGAGGTGGCCGAAGATCCGCGGCAGGGTGACCTGCGTGCCGGCGGCGTAGCGCGTGCTGCCGCCCGAGGTCATGGTCACCGAGCTCTTCGGGTCGCGGCCGTGCAGGTCAAGCTTCCAGGCGGCGACCTGCGCCACCGCCTCCTTCATGGCGGCCGGGGGCTCGACGTCGCCGTAGGTGCCGATCATCGAGATGCCGACCGTGCCGGTGTTGAAGCCGCCGGCGTGCGCGCCGATGACGGGCCGGTCGAGGCCGCCCGCGCGGCCCTCCCAGGCGGTGCCGAACTTGTCGACGAGCACGTTGTAGCCGATGTCCGACCAGCCCAGGCTCTGCACGTGGTACGCGTAGAAGCCGCGGATCAGGCGCGGGACGTCGGCCGCGGTGTAGTCGTTGCTGCTCGCGGTGTGGTGCACCGTCGCCGCGGAGATGGTCGAGGCGTACGACGGCGTCCCCTTGCGGATCGACTCGTCGGCGCCCCACTGCGCGCGGCTCCGGATGACCGGCTGGCCGTAGGCGGCCTCCGCGGTGTCGCGCGGCGCGGCCGCCGGGGCGTCGGCGGGCGAGGTGCCCGGGTCGACGAGCGCCAGGCGCACGTCCTGCGGCGCGGCGCCGCCCTCGACGTCGAGGCGCACCTGCACGCCGTCGGAGGGGCCGGTGAACAGCGGCTCGGTGCCCGCCCGCAGGTCGGGGCGGCGGTCGTCGGGGGCGCCGGCGGTGACCTCGGCCTCCTCCGCCTCGACGACGCTCCACGGCGTCCAGCCGTCGTCGCCGCGGGTGCGCACCCGCACGGTGACGGTGCCGGTCCCGTCGTCGCGCGCCCAGGTGACGCCGAGCGTGGAGAACGACGGCGTCCGCTCCCGGGGGGTGAGCACGAGCGTGCGCTCGGCGCCGTCCACCTCGACGGCCGCGGCGGCCTCCGCGTCGACCTCGAGCGCGACCTCGTGCACGGAGGTCGGCACCGGGCGCGGCGCCGGGACGGGCGGGGTGGCCACCGGCAGCGCGACGACGGTGGCCGGGACCGCCACGACGGAGAGCAGCGCCACCGGCAGGGGGGTGCGGCCGGCGCGGCGCCGTTGGGTG
>DATMKB010000094.1:0-6502 GCA_035553635.1 Mycobacteriales bacterium | reverse complement strand
GCTCTGCTCGTCTCGATGGTGAAGGGGGCCTGACCGCATGAGCGGCCACTCCAAGTGGGCGACCACCAAGCACAAGAAGGGCGCGCTCGACGCCAAGCGCGGCAAGCTCTTCGCCAAGCTCATCAAGACCATCGAGGTGGCCGCCCGCACCGGTGGCGGCGACCCGGCCGGCAACCCCACCCTCGCCGACGCCATCGTCAAGGCCAAGCGGTTGTCCGTGCCGGCCGACAACATCGAGCGCGCGGTCAAGCGCGGCAGCGGCGAGCTCGGCGACGCCGCGGCCTACGAGGAGATCACCTACGAGGCGTACGGCCCCGGGGGCGTCGCGCTCATGGTCGAGTGCCTCACCGACAACCGGAACCGCGCCGCGGCCGAGGTCAAGACCGCCATCACGCGCAACGGCGGCAACCCCGCCGACCCCGGCTCGGTGGCCTACCTGTTCAGCCGCAAGGGCGTCGTCCTGGTCACCAAGACCGACGGGGTGACCGAGGACGACGTGACCCTCGCGGTGCTCGAGGCGGGCGCTGAGGACGTCAACGACCTCGGCGAGAGCTTCGAGGTGCTCTGCGAGGCCACCGACACCCACGCCGTCCGGCTGGCCTGCACCGACGCCGGCCTGACCGTCGAGTCCGCCGACATCTCCTGGATGCCGGCCACCAGCGTCCCCCTCGAGGACGACGTCGCGCGCAAGGTGCTCAAGCTCGTCGAGGCGCTCGAGGACCTCGACGACGTGCAGAACGTCTGGGCCAACTTCGACATCAGCGACGAGGTCCTCGAGTCGATCTGACGCCGCGGCGGCCCTCGGCCCTGCTCCGCGGTGATCGACGGGAGGTCCCCGACGCCGGCGCGTGATCGACGGAGGCTCCTGCGTCGCGGATGCTCCGTCGATCAGCGGGGCACCCGCGCGCCTCCCCGGGCGCCGGGAGTCGCGGCCCTAGGCTGCCGAACACGTGTTCGGGAGTCGGGAGGTGTCGCGGTGCGCGTGCTCGGGGTGGACCCCGGCCTGACCCGCTGCGGCCTCGGCGTCGTCGACGGAGGTCCCGGGCGGGCGCGGCTCGTGGCCGTCGACGTCGTGCGCACGCCCGCCGCGGACGACCTGGGCGCCCGGCTCGTCGCGCTGGAGGCGGCGTTCGAGTCCTGGCTCGACCTGCACCGGCCCGACGCCGTCGCGGTCGAGCGGGTCTTCGCGCAGGCCAACGTCCGCACCGTCATGGGCACGGCGCAGGCCGGCGCGGTGGCGGTCGTCTGCGCCGCCCGGCGCGGGCTGCCGGTCGCGCTGCACACGCCGTCGGAGGTCAAGGCGGCCGTCACGGGGTCCGGCCGGGCCGACAAGGCGCAGGTCGGCGCCATGGTCACCCGGCTGCTGCGCCTGCAGGAGGCCCCGCGGCCCGCCGACGCCGCCGACGCGCTGGCGCTGGCCATCTGCCACCTGTGGCGGGCGCCGTCGCAGGCCCGCCTCGCCGCGGCGGTGCGCGCGTGATCGCGTCGGTCTCCGGCACGGTGTCCGCGCTGACGCCGGACGGCGTCGTGGTGGTCGTCGGCGGGGTCGGGCTGGCCGTGCACACGACGCCCGGCACCCGGGCGCGGCTGCGGGTCGGCGACGCGGCCGACCTCGCCACGAGCCTCGTCGTCCGCGAGGACAGCCTCACGCTCTACGGCTTCGCCGACGCCGACGAGCGCGACACCTTCGAGCTGCTGCAGACGGCGTCCGGCGTCGGCCCGCGGTTGGCCCAGGCGGTGCTCACCGTGCACGCGCCGGCCGCCGTGCGGCAGGCGCTCGTCGAGGAGGACCTCGCCGCACTGGTCCTCGTGCCGGGCATCGGCCGCAAGGGAGCGCAGCGCATGGTGCTCGAGCTCAAGGACCGCGCGCTCGCGGCCGGCGCGGTCGCCGGTCCCGCGCCGACGGCCCCTGCGACGCCGTCGTGGAGCGACACGCTCGTGCAGGCCCTCGTCGGGCTCGGGTGGACGGCGCCGCAGTCGGAGGCCGCGGTCACGGCGCTGGCCGAGCGGCACCCCGACGCCGGTCCCGACGACGTCCCCGCGCTGCTGCGCGAGGCCCTCGCCACCCTCGGGAGGTCCCGGTGAGCGACGAGCTGGCGCGCCGGGAGGCCGCTCACCTGGAGGAGGTCGGCGCCGGCCTGGTGCGCCCCGCCGCCGACGACCTCGAGCGCGAGGCCGAGGCCGCCCTGCGGCCCAAGCGGCTCGACGAGTTCGTCGGCCAGGAGCGGGTCCGCGAGCAGATCGCGCTCGTGCTGCAGAGCGCCCAGCGCCGCGGCCGGCCGCCGGACCACGTCCTGCTGTCCGGCGCCCCGGGGCTCGGCAAGACGTCGCTCGCCATGATCATCGCGGCGGAGCTGGGGGCGGGCATCCGCATCACCAGCGGCCCCGCGCTCGAGCGGGCGGGCGACCTCGCGGCGCTCGTCACCTCCCTGCAGCCGGGCGAGGTCCTGTTCATCGACGAGGTGCACCGCATGGCGCGCCCCGCCGAGGAGCTGCTCTACATGGCCATGGAGGACTTCCGCGTCGACGTCGTCGTCGGCAAGGGGCCCGGCGCCACGGCGATCCCGCTCGAGGTCGAGCCGTTCACCCTCGTCGCGGCCACCACCCGCGCCGGCCTGCTGACCGGCCCGCTGCGCGACCGGTTCGGCTTCACCGCCCACATGGAGCCCTACAGCCCGGCCGAGCTCACCGAGGTGCTGCACCGCTCGGCGCGGCTGCTCGGCGTGACGCTCACCGGCACGGGCGCCACCGAGGTCGCCGGGCGCTCCCGCGGCACGCCGCGCATCGCGAACCGGCTGCTGCGCCGCGTGCGCGACTACGCCGAGGTGCGTGCCGACGGCGTCGTCACCCGCGAGGTCGCCCGCGCGGCCCTGGCGCTGTACGACGTCGACGAGCTCGGGCTCGACCGGCTCGACCGGGCGGTGCTCGACGCGCTGGTCCGCCGGTTCGGCGGGGGACCTGTCGGCCTGTCGACACTGGCGGTCGCGGTGAGCGAGGAGGCGGAGACGGTCGAGGAGGTCGCCGAGCCCTTCCTGGTGCGCACCGGCCTGGTGGCCCGCACGCCCCGCGGTCGCGTCGCCACGCCGGCGGCCTGGGCGCACCTGGGCCTCGTGCCGCCGCTCGGGCGGGTCGGCGAGACGCTGCCGCTCGACCTGTCCGGCTGACCGGCCCCTAGGCTCGCGGGGTGCTGCTCGCCCAGGAATCCGGTGGTTCGCCGGTCTCGTCGCTGCTCTTCTTCGCCTTCCTCCTCGTGGTCATGTACTTGCTGCTCATCCGGCCGCAGCGGGCGCGGGCGAAGGCGCTGTCGCAGGTGCGCGCGTCGCTCGAGCCGGGGGCGCGGGTGATGACCACCGCGGGGCTGCACGCCACGGTCACGGCGGTCGACGACGACGGCACCGTGCTGCTCGAGATCGCGCCCGGCGTGCAGGCGCGCTTCGCGGCGCAGGCCGTGGTGCAGGTGCTCGAGCCGGCGGCGTCCTCCGAGCGCGGTCCGGACGAGGCGGTCTGACGTGCCGCTCGACCTGCCCGCGCTGCTGCGCAGCCGCGTCGTCGACGTCCCCGACTTCCCCGACCCGGGCATCGTCTTCAAGGACATCAGCCCGCTCCTGGCCGACCACGTGGCGCTGGCCGGCGCCGTCGACGCCGTCGTCGCCCACCACGGCCGCGGCACCGTCGACAAGGTCGCCGGCATCGAGGCCCGCGGGTTCCTGCTGGCCGCCCCGGTGGCCTACCACTTCGGCGCCGGGTTCGTGCCGCTGCGCAAGGCCGGCAAGCTGCCGCGCGCGGTGCACGAGGCCCGCTACGACCTCGAGTACGGCTCGGCCGTGCTGCAGGTGCACCAGGACGCCTTCGCGCCGGGGGAGCGGGTGCTCGTGGTCGACGACGTCCTGGCCACCGGCGGCACCGCGGCCGCGGCCGTCGGCCTCGTGCAGCAGGCCGGGGCGGTGCCGGTCGGGCTGTCCGTGCTGCTGGAGCTGGCCGCCCTCGGGGGGCGCGAGGTCCTCGGCCGGGCCCACCCCGACCTCGACGTGCACGTCCTGCTCGAGACCTGACGCGGCCTCGCGCCCGGCTCCCTACACTGGGGGCTCGAGCGAGAGGCAGGAGCGCGCGTGGCGGTCGACGGCACGCAGGCGGGGACCGTCACCGGTGCGCCCGCCGGCCCCGTCCCGCGCACGCCCGAGCCCGAGCCGGCCCCGCCGCCGGTGCCGGCGCCGAACAGCTACGTCGGGCCGCTCACCGCCCGCCCGGGCGCCGCACCGGTGCCGTCCCCGGCGGCCGACAGCGCCGTCCCGCCCGACGGGCCGGACGACCGCGGCTCCGGCCCGCCCACCGGCCGCCGGGTGCGCGCGCGCCTGGCCCGCCTGACGGCCGCCAAGCCCGGCGGCGTCCCGCCGGTCCTCGAGCCGCTGTCGCGCACCGTCCGCAGAACGCACCCCAAGGCCGACCTGCGGCCGGTCGTGCGGGCCTACGAGGTGGCCGAGCAGGCGCACTCCGGCCAGACCCGCCGCAGCGGCGACCCCTACATCACCCACCCGCTCGCCGTCACGACGATCCTCGCCGAGCTCGGCATGGACACCACGACGCTCGTCGCGGCGCTGCTGCACGACGTCGTCGAGGACACGCCGTTCTCCCTCGAGGACGTCGTCCGCGAGTTCGGCGACGACGTCGCCCACCTCGTCGACGGCGTCACCAAGCTCGACAAGGTGCAGTTCGGCGGCGAGGCGATGGCCGCCGAGGCCGAGACGATCCGCAAGATGGTGGTCGCGATGGCGCGCGACCCGCGGGTGCTCGTCATCAAGCTCGCCGACCGGCTGCACAACATGCGCACGCTGCGGCACCTGCCGGTCGAGAAGCAGGAGCGCAAGGCCCGCGAGACGCTCGAGATCTTCGCGCCGCTGGCGCACCGGCTCGGCATGAACACCATCAAGTGGGAGCTCGAGGACCTCGCGTTCGCGACGCTCTACCCCAAGCGCTACGACGAGATCGTCCGGCTCGTGGCCGACCGGGCGCCCTCGCGCGACACGCAGCTGGCGCAGGTCGTGGAGAAGGTGCAGGCCGACCTGCGGGCGGCGAAGATCCGCGCCACGGTCACCGGGCGGCCGAAGCACTACTACTCGATCTACCAGAAGATGATCGTGCGGGGCCGCGACTTCACCGACATCTACGACCTCGTCGGCATCCGCGTGCTCGTCGACTCGGTGCGCGACTGCTACGCCGCTCTCGGCACGATCCACGCGCTGTGGTCACCGGTCCCCGGCCGGTTCAAGGACTACATCGCGATGCCCAAGTTCAACATGTACCAGTCGCTGCACACGACCGTCATCGGGCCCGAGGGCAAGCCCGTCGAGATGCAGATCCGCACGGTCGAGATGCACAAGCGGGCCGAGTACGGCATCGCCGCGCACTGGAAGTACAAGGAGGGCGCGGGCGTCCCGGGCGCCACCAGCAAGGGCGGCAAGGTCGGCGACGACATGACCTGGCTGCGCCAGCTGCTCGACTGGCAGCGCGAGGCGGCCGACCCCGGGGAGTTCCTCGACTCGCTGCGCTACGACCTGCGCTCGACCGAGGTCTTCGTCTTCACGCCCAAGGGCGACGTCGTCTCGCTGCCGGCGGGCGCCACCCCGGTCGACTTCGCCTACGCCGTGCACACCGAGGTCGGGCACCGCTGCATCGGGGCCCGCGTCAACGGGCGGCTGGTGCCGCTCGAGTCGACGCTCGACAACGGCGACGTCATCGAGATCTTCACGAGCAAGGCCGAGGGCGCGCACCCCTCCCAGGACTGGCTGCAGTTCGTCAAGAGCCCGCGCGCCCGCAACAAGATCAAGCAGTGGTTCGCCAAGGAGCGCCGCGAGGACGCCGTCGAGGCGGGCAAGGAGGCGCTGGCACGCGCGGTGCGCAAGCAGGGCCTGCCGCTGCAGCGCGTGCTCGGCGGCGAGGCCCTGCCGACGCTGGTCAAGGACCTGCGGCTGACTGACGTCACGGCGCTCTACGTCGAGATCGGCGAGGGGCGCCTCGCGGCCAGCTCCGTCGTCCAGCGGGTCATGACGGCGCTCGGCGGCACCGAGGGCGCGGCCGAGGACCTCGCGGAGACCGCCGTCCCCACCCGCCCGGCTCCGCGCACGCGGCCGAGCGGCGACCCGGGCGTCGTCGTCAAGGGCGTCACGGACGTCTGGGTGAAGCTGGCCAAGTGCTGCACGCCGGTGCCCGGCGATGCCATCGTCGGGTTCGTCACCCGCGGCAACGGTGTCTCGGTGCACCGGGGCGACTGCGTCAACGCCGGGCCGCTGCTGGCCCAGGAGGGCCGCGTCGTCGAGGTGGAGTGGGCCCCGACGGCCGGGTCGCTGTTCCTCGTCGCGGTCCAGGTCGAGGCGCTCGACCGCACCCGCCTGCTGTCCGACGTCACGCGCGTCCTGTCCGACGCGCACGTCAACATCCTGTCGGCGTCGGTCACCACCACGCGCGACCGCGTCGCGGTCTCGCGGTTCACCTTCGAGATGGGCGA
>DATMKB010000093.1:0-2784 GCA_035553635.1 Mycobacteriales bacterium | reverse complement strand
GACCTCGCCGGCCGCCATGGCCAGGTTGAACAGCGCCTTGACCGAGCGCTGCCGCTCGAGGGCCGCGTGCGCGAGCGCGGCGGTGAGCCGGGCGGCGAGGTGCAGGGGAGGGGCGACGGCGAGCACGCCCAGGGCGAGCACGGCCTGGTTCGGGCTGATGCTCGTCGACTCGCCGCGCACCTCGAAGTCGAGGGTGATGCGGCCGCAGAGCAGGTAGACGGGCACCAGGGCGGCGGCGACGGCGGCGGCCGGCAGGTCCAGCCGGACCGGCGGCGACCCGGCTGCGAGGGCCAGGGCGGTGGCGCCCGCGAGCAGCACGAGGCACAGGACGGCTGCGGCGCCCGTCCTCGGCTTCTCCTCCCCCGTCACGATCATCGTCCGAGGGCCTCGGCCGGTGCGACGGCCTCCTGTAGGGCCGAGCGGGGACGCAGCACGACGCAGAGCAGCACGAGCAGGGCGCAAGCGGACACCGAGGCGACGGCGGCGGCCGCTCCGGCGACCTCGGCGAGCCCGCCGGCGACGAGCATGACCAGGCCCTGGCTCGCCGTCAGGGCCGTCCCGGCGACGCCGAAGGCCCTCCCTCGCAGGTGCGGCGGGACGGCCTGCACGAAGGCGGCGTTGGCTACCAGGTGCAGGGCGGTGCCGGTGCCCGCCACCACCCAGAGGGCGACGAGCAGCGGCAGGCTGCCGACGAGCGGCGTCAGGCAGAGGAAGACCGCGCTGACGGCCGTGAGCGCGGGGAACAGCGCCCGGCGCCGCTCGGCGGGCAGCCGGAGCACCGCCCACACGCCGAGGACGTAGCCGGCGGGCACGGCGGCGGTGAGCACGCCGCCCGCCAGCGGCCCGCCGCCGGCGTCGCGGGCCAGCACCACGGCGAGCGCCTCGGCGGGGGCGACGACGCCCGCGGACAGCACGGCCCAGCCGAGCAGCCCCCGCAGCACCGGCGCGCCGCGCACCAGGCGGACGCCGGCGACGAGCTCGGCGCGCAGGCGGCCGAGCGGCTCCTCGCCGCGCGGCGCCGGCCGGGCGCGCACCCCCGCCGCGACGAGGGCGGCGGAGAGCAGGAAGGTGCCGGCGTCGACGAGCAGCGCGCCGGAGGTGCCCAGCAGGGCCACGAGCGCGCCGCCGGCGAGGAAGCCGAGCAGCTGGCCGACGTTCGCGACGCCGGACGACAGCGCGCTCCCGACGACGTACCGCTCGCCGTCGAGGACGTCGGCGAGCAGGGCGCTGCGCGCCGCGTCGAACGGCGGGGCGAGCAGCCCGACCACCGTGAGCAGCAGGAAGAGCAGCGGCAGCGGCAGCCCCGGCACCGCCAGCAGGGCGACGAGGCCGGCGCGGGCGAGGTCGCAGGCGAGCAGGACGCGGCGGCGCGGCAGCCGGTCGGCCAGGCTCGACAGCACCGGGCCGCCGAGCAGCCAGCTGAGGTACGACGCCGCGTAGGTGGCCGACGCCGCCAGCGCCGACCCCGTGCGCTCGAGGACGAGCAGCGCGACGGCGATGCGCGTGACCTGGTCGCCGACCACCGACAGCCCGTCGGCCGCGAACAGCGACCGGTACTCGCGGTCCGCCAGGACGTCGCGGTACCGCACGCGCGGCGCGGGCGCGGAGGGCGGTGCGGCGGTCACCGGGCGGAGCATGCCGGGTCCGGCGCCGCCGCGCAGGACTTCTGCGCCGTTCGTCCCGCGGAGAGCCCGACGTCCCCGCTGGGACGCACGGGCACGACCGTGACCAGCCGCGGCCCCGTACCCTCGGCCCTGCGCCCCCGTGGTCCAACTGGCAGAGACCGGCTCTTAAACAGCCCACAGGTGCGGGTTCGAGTCCCGCCGGGGGCACGGGGGACACTGCCCGGCAGCGGGCACGTTCCAGCGCTCTCGAGCGTTGTCCCCGGTGGGCACGCAGTGCCCGCCCTGCCGCACCACGACCCAGGAGGAAGAGGCAGCCCGATGGCTCGCACCGAGTCCAGCAACCCCGCTCTCGCGCGGAGCCCCTTCGCGCAGGCCGCGGGTCGTCCCGTCGGCTTCGACCGGCCGTCCTACGGACCGCCGCCCGGCGCCTCCTACGGCGGTCCCGCGACCGCCGACTCGCTCGAGCAGGCCTACTACGGCCCCGACGCCACCGCCCGCGACGCCGGGCGGATGACGGTCGAGGACGTCGTCGTCCGCACGGCCGTCCTGCTCGCCGTGGCGATCGCCACCGGTGCCGCCACCTGGGTCACCGGTGCCACCGCTCTGCTCCTGCCGGCGCTGCTCGTCGGCCTGGGCCTGGGCCTGTGGATCTCCTTCAAGCAGGTCACCAAGCCCGCGCCGATCATCGTCTACGCCGCCGCGCAGGGCGTGCTCATGGGCGCCTTCAGCCGGCTCATCACCTACAACAACGCCGACCTCGTGCTGCAGGCGGTGCTCGGCACCACCGGCGTCGCGCTCGGCGTGCTGTTCCTCTACCGGAGCGGCCGCATCCGCGTGACCCCGGCGTTCACGAAGATGGTGATGGCCGGCCTCATCGGCTTCCTCGTCCTCGTGGTGGTCAACCTCGGCGCCAGCTTCTTCGTCGACGGCGGCCTCGGCCTGCGCGACGGCGGCCCGCTCGCCATCGGCTTCAGCCTGCTGGCGATCGGCCTCGGCGCCATGACGCTCGTGCTCGACTTCGACTTCGTCGAGAAGGGCGCCCGGGCCGGCATGCCGGAGCGCTACGGCTGGTACGCGGCCTTCGGCCTGCTCGTCAGCCTCGTGTGGCTGTACATCGAGATCCTGCGCCTGCTCAGCTACTTCCAGAGCAACGACTAGC
>DATMKB010000092.1:0-4516 GCA_035553635.1 Mycobacteriales bacterium | reverse complement strand
GACGTCTTCTCGAAGATGAGCGCGATGCTGCGCCCGCGGAGGGCCTGCTCCTCGCGGCCCTCCCGCTTGGCCGCCTTGAGGTCGGCCGCCAGGCGCAGGAGGTCCTCCCACTCGGCGACGGTGAGGTCGAGCTCCTTGAGGAAGCTGCGGCCGCGCAGGGCGGAGGTCATGGGGGTCTCCTCGGGTCGCAGGTGCTGCCGGCGACCCTAGGGCTCCGAGCGCCTAGGGTCGTGCGGGTGACCGACGGACCCGCCGACCGCACCTCCGACCGGCTCGTGTGGGTCGACTGCGAGATGACCGGCCTGAGCCTCGAGGGCGACCTGCTCATCGAGGTGGCGGCGCTGGTGACCGACTCCGAGCTCAACGTCCTGGGCGAGGGCGTCGACGTCGTCATCGGGGCGACGAAGGACGAGATGGCCCGGATGCCCGACGTCGTGCGGGAGATGCACCGGTCCTCGGGGCTCACCGACGAGGTCCTCGCCTCGACGGTGACGCTGCGGGAGGCCGAGGAGCGGGTCCTCGCCTACGTCAAGGAGCACGTCCCGGAGCCGAAGAAGGCGCCGCTGTGCGGCAACTCCATCGCCACCGACCGCGGCTTCCTCGCCCGCGACATGCCCGAGCTCGACGCCTGGCTGCACTACCGGATGGTCGACGTCTCCTCGGTCAAGGAGCTGGCCCGCCGCTGGTACCCCCGGGCCTACTTCAACGCCCCGAAGAAGGGCGGCGGTCACCGGGCGCTCGCGGACATCCGCGAGTCGGTGCTGGAGCTGGCCTACTACCGGTCGGTCGTCTTCGTGCCGCAGCCCGGGCCCTCCTCGGAGCAGTGCGCGGCCGCCGCCGCGGCGCTGCTGGAGGGTCCCGGGGTGCCGTCGCCGTCGGAGCAGGTCCCGGACTAGCGGCGGACCGCTATGCTCTCCGCCGCACCATGGTGGGTGTAGCTCAGCTGGTAGAGCACCGGGTTGTGATCCCGGTTGTCGCGGGTTCAAGTCCCGTCACTCACCCCACGGGCCGTCCGCGGCTCCCCGCACGACGGTCGGGCCCGCCCGGCCCCGCACGGCACGGAGCGCCGATGAGGACCCGCACCGGACGCGCCGAGCGGCGCTGGCCGCGCTGGGTCTACGACGGCGGCAGCGAGCCCGACCCGCGGTGGAGCTTCGCGAACGAGCGCACCTTCCTGGCGTGGCTGCGCACCGGGCTCGCGCTCATCTCGGCGGGCGTCGCGCTCGACGTCATCGACCTCTCGCTCGACGACGCGGTGCAGCACCTGCTCGCGGTCGTCCTCGTGCTGCTCGGCCTGCTTTCCACGGCGCTCGCCTGGGTGCAGTGGGCCCGCGCGGAGCGCGCCGTGCGGCGCGGCGACCCCCTCCCCTCGACGCCGTTCTCGGCCGTCCTGGCCCTCGGGCTGGTGCTGTGCGCCGGCGTCGTGCTCGCGAGCATGGCGTGACGCACGTCCACGAGCAGGGGCGCGCGAACGAGCGCACCGAGCTCGCGTGGCAGCGGACGGCGGTGTCGCTGGTGGTGGCGGCGGCGCTGCTCGGACGGCTGACGTTCGACCGGCTGGGCGTCGGCGCCGTCGTCGGCGTGGGCGCCGCCGTCCTGCTGGCGCTGCCGGTGCTCGTGGTCGGGAGGCGCCGCTACGCCCGCGACGCCGGCCTGCGCCCGCGGACGCGACCCCGGGACGGGCGGGCCCCCGCGGCGCTGGCCCTGACGACGGTCCTGCTGGGCGCCACCGAGCTGGCCGCGCTGCAGGCCCGGTAGGTCAGCCCTCCGCAGGGCCCCACGGCGGCGGCAGCGCCGGCCGGGCGGCGGCGACCTGCCGCCCGCGCTCGCTGTCGGGGAACCCGGCGAGCAGCCGGCGCAGCTCGTCGGCGCCGACGTCGGCACCGAAGACCTCGGTGCCGGGCTCGAAGGCGACTCCGGCCGCCAGGTCGCCGGCCACGACGGGGTCGAAGCCGAGGGCGTCGACGACCTCGGCTGCGCGGTCCACCCACGGCCGCGGGCCCGCAAGGCCGATCGCCTTGCGGTCGGGCGCGCCGGCGGGCCGGGCCCCGGCCTCCAGGTCGTGGTAGCCCACGTGCCCGAGCGCCTTGACGACGTGGGCGCCCTCGAGCGAGGCCTGCACCACCTCGCTGGTGGAGGTGCGCGGGTCGGTGAGGTCGGGGCGCGGGCCGTCGACCTCGTACCAGTGGTTCATGGCGTCGAGGACGAGCGTGCCGCGCAGCGCCTCGGCAGGGAGCTCGCGGTGCCGGCCGAGCGGCAGGGCCAGGACGACGACGTCGGCGGCCGCGGCCTCGGCTGCGTGGACAGCGCGGGCGCCGGGAGCCAGCACGTCGACCACGAGCGCGATCCGCGACGGGTCGCCGGATCCGGCGACGAGCACGTCGTAGCCGGCCGCCACGGCGAGCCGGGCGAGGACCGTGCCGACCTTGCCGGCGCCGAGGACGCCGAGGACGCCGCGGCTCACGCCGCCGCGAGGAGCTCGCGCACGCGGGGCGCGACCTCCTTGCCGTACAGCTCGACCGCGCGCAGCCGGGCGCTCGCCGGCACGGGGCCGTGCGTGTACACGAGGTCGAAGCGCGCGACGTCGAGCGTCCGCACCGTGGTGGCGATCTTGCGGGCCACCGTCTCGGGCGAGCCGACGTACAGCGAGCCGTGGGCGATCTCGGCGTCGAACTGCTCGCGGCGCACCGGCGGCCAGCCGCGGTCGCGGCCGATGCGGTCGCGGTTCTCCTTGTAGTGCGGGTACAGGACCTCCGCGGCCTCCTCGTCCGTCTCGGCGACGAACCCGGGCGAGTGCACGGCGAGGGGGTGCTGCGGCGTCCCGAGCTGCGCGGCGGCGCGGCGGTAGAGGTCGACGTACGGGGCGAAGCGCGCCGGGTCGCCGCCGATCACGGCGAGCACCACGGGCAGGCCGTACTGCGCCGCGCGCACCACCGACTGCGGGGTGCCGCCCACCCCGACGAGCGTGGGGATGCGGCCGGACTCGGTCTTGGGGTGCACGTCGGCGCCGGACAGCGGCGGCCGCACGGTGCCCGACCACGTGACCGGCCGCTCGGTCAGCAGCTGCGCGTAGAGGTCGAGCTTCTCCGCGAACAGGCGCTCGTAGTCGGCGAGGTCGTAGCCGAACAGCGGGAACGACTCGGTGAAGCTGCCGCGCCCGAGGATCGTCTCGACGCGCCCCGGGGCGATGGCCTCGAGGGTCGCGAAGCGCTGGAAGACGCGCACGGGGTCGTCGCTGCTGAGCACGGTGACGCCGGTCCCGACGCGGATGCGCGAGGTGCGCGCGGCGATGGCGGCGAGCACGACCTCCGGCGCGGAGATGGCGTAGTCGGAGCGGTGGTGCTCCCCCACCGTGAAGACGTCGACGCCGAGCGCGTCGGCGAGCACCGCCTCCTCGACCACCTGGCGCACCGCGGCGCCGTCGGACAGGCGCGCGCCGGCGTCGTCGGTGGGGATGTCGCCGAAGGTGTCGAGGCCGAGCTCGAGCGCGGTCATGGTCGGGGGTCCTCCTCGTGCAGCGGGTACCCCTGCTTGAACTGTCAAGCAGCCGGGGGTGTTCCCGCTCAGGACGGGCCGGCCGCCGCCGCGCGGCGCAGCCGGTCCATCACCGCCCGCCCGACGCCCTCCTCGGGCACCGCCTCCACGACCACCGCGTCGGCGCCGGCGTCCTCGGCCGCGCGCAGCAGGGCGTAGAGCCGCCGGGCGAGGTCGTCGGCCCCGGTCACGGCGGCCAGGTGGACGACGCCGTCGGGAGCCGACGCAGGTCCGGCGAGGGCGGTGCGGGCGCCCTGCGCCGCGAGGCCGGCCGCCACCGCGGCGCCCTCGCCCGGCGGGGCGACGACGACGCGGCAGCGCGGGGCGTAGTGCCGGTAGCGGGTGCCGGGCGAGGCCCCGAGCTCGGCCCCCGAGCCGGTGACGGCGCCGAGCTCCTCCGCGGAGACGCCGCCCTCGCGGAGGATGACGGGCACCGTGCCGCGCGCGTCCACCACGGTCGACTCGACGCCCACCGCGCACGGCCCGCCGTCGAGCACGACGTCGACCCCGTCGCCCAGGTCGTCGCGGACGTGCTGCGCGGTGGTGGGCGACGGCCGGCCCGACCGGTTGGCGCTCGGCGCCGCCACGGGCACCCCCGCCTTGCGGATGAGCCGCAGGGCGAGGTCGTGCGCCGGCACCCGCACCGCCACGGTGGACCGCCCGCCGCGGGTGACGAGCGGCACCTCGTGGCGGGCGTCGAGGACGAGGGCGAGCGGTCCGGGCCAGAAGCGCGCGGCGAGCCGCAGGGCGGCCTCGGGCACGTCGCGCGCGACGGTGCCGAGGTCGTCCGCGGACGCGAGGTGGACGATGAGCGGGTTGTCCGCGGGGCGCCCCTTGACCGCGAAGACCCGCCGCACCGCGGCCTCGTCGAGGGCGGACGCCCCCAGCCCGTAGACGGTCTCGGTGGGGAACGCGACGAGCCCGCCGGCACGGAGGCGCGCGGCGGCGTCGTCGAGGTCCACGGGCCGCCACGCTAGCCAGC
>DATMKB010000091.1:0-3941 GCA_035553635.1 Mycobacteriales bacterium | reverse complement strand
CGCGAGGTGCGCGACGGCGTGCGCGACCGGCTCGGCGTCGAGCTGGTGCCCGAGCCGCTCCTGGTGGGGCAGTCGCTCTAGGAGTCGGAGTCCATCGCGCGCACCAGGCCCATCATCTCCTGGCAGCGCGGGCACACCGGGTACTTCTCCGGGTCGCGGCTGGGCAGCCACTTCTTGCCGCACAGCGCGGTGACGGGCACGCCGTCGACGGCGCTGCGGAGGATGTCCTCCTTGCGCACGAAGTGGCTGTACTTCGGGTCGTCGTCGCCGTCGTCGAGCCGCGGGTCGCGGGCGAGGTCCTGCTCGACGACGGTCCCGGTGCCGAGCTGCGTCATGCCCCCGAGCGTACGGCGCCCGAGAGCACGGCGAGCCAGTCCGCGACGAACCGGTCGATGCCGAACCGCTCGGCCGCGGTCTTGCGGGCGCCGGCCGACAGCTCCGCCGCCTCGTCCCGGTCGTGCAGGAGCCGGCGCAGGTGCGGCGCGAGTCGGGCCGGGTCGGTCTCGACGTAGCCGTTGACGCCGTTGCGCACGGCGCTGGCCATCTCGGTGGTGGCCAGGCCCACCACCGGCAGCCCGAGCGCCATCGCCTCGCAGACGGCCAGCCCGAGCGAGGTGTAGCGGATGGGGTTGAAGAACGCCCGGTACTCCGGCAGCCGCCGGTGCAGGTCGGCCAGGCGCACGTCCCCGAGCCAGCGCGGACAGGCGTCGCCGTTCATGCCGGCGAGGTCGACCGGCACCTCGGCGGCCACCCGGTCGAAGACGTCCGGCCCGAGGCGCCGGCCTCGCCGGTAGAGGTTGTTGACGACCGTGATGGCCGCCTCGCGCTCGCCGGTCCAGGGGACGTCGTCGGGCACGACGACGCCGTGGTCGACCGTGACCGACGGCGTCACGCCGCTGTCCCACATCAGCGCGTTGAACGGCGTGACGTGCACGAGCGTCGTCGCCTCGTCCTGCACCGGGTGCAGGGCCTCGTTCGGCCAGTGCGGCGGCGGGTCGTGCTCGACGTGGACGCGCGGCAGGTCGTGCACGCGGTCGCCCAGCAGCTCGAAGCGGTGCCGCTCCCAGTTGTCGCGGTGCTGGGTGAGCACGACGTCGACCTCGAGGTCGCGGACCTCCTCGACCGGCACCTCGACGACGTTGTCGGGCCAGGTGAACGTCTCGCCGCGGCCGCCGTACGGGTTCGCGCGGTCGGCGGTGACCGGCAGCAGCCAGGTCACCGGCACGTGCGACTGGTACCAGAGGTAGGAGCCGTGGACGTGCCAGGTCAGCACGCGCAGGGGGGACGTCACGGGGCGCCGCTACCCCTCGACCGGGGAGGGAAACGGGTTGCGGCGCGCAGCAGCGGGAAGCAGCGCGGGGACACCGAGACGCTGGAGGAGACGTGGCCAAGGACACCACCGTGCACGAGGACGGCATCGTCGCCGAGGAGCTCGGCAAGGAGGACGCCGTCGACCGGGAGACCCAGAGCGCCACCGTCGCGTCGTCGTTCCGCACCCGCGACCACGACGTCATCCGGAAGTGGGCCGAGGACCGCGGCGGCGCCCCCGCCATGGTGGAGGGCACCGGCGAGGGCGTGCTGCGCATCGAGTTCCGCGACGACAGCGGCCGGCTCGAGGACGTCGACTGGGACGCCTTCTTCTCGACCTTCGACGAGAGCGACGTCGACTTCCTCTACCAGGAGCGCACCAGCGACGGGTCGGTGTCGCGGTTCCACAAGTTCGTGCGGGACTGACCCGGGTACGGCAGGCGGCACGCCCGTCCCGCACCGGGGACGGGCGTCGCCGCCCTGCCGACCGGAGCCTCCGCTGAAGCGCATCACCGCACCGACCCTCCGCAAGACCGCCCGCGAGGCGTTCGGCTGGGAGGAGCTCCGCCCGGGGCAGCTGGAGGCCATGCAGGCCGTCGCCTCGGGGCGCGACACCGTCGTCGTCATGCCGACCGGGGCCGGCAAGAGCGCGATCTACCAGGTGCCGGCGCTGCTGCTCGACGGGCCCACCGTGGTGGTGAGCCCGCTCATCGCGCTGCAGCGCGACCAGGTCGCCGGCCTGCTGGCCCGCGGCGACGCCGCCGGCGGCGCGGTGCAGGCCAACAGCACCATCAGCGAGAGCGAGCGCGAGCGGGCCTTCACCGCGCTGAAGGCCGGCGAGGTGGAGTTCGTCTTCCTCGCGCCGGAGCAGCTCGCCAAGCCGGAGGTGCTCGACGAGCTGGCGGCGGCGAGGCCGTCGCTGTTCGTCGTCGACGAGGCGCACTGCATCTCCTCCTGGGGCCACGACTTCCGGCCCGACTACCTCCGGCTGCACACCGCCGTCGAGCGGCTGGGCAGCCCGCCCGTGCTGGCCCTCACCGCGACGGCCTCGCCGCCGGTGCGCGCCGAGATCGTCGAGCGGCTGCGGCTGCGCGACCCCGTCGAGCTGGTCCGCGGCTTCGACCGGCCGAACCTCCGCATCGAGGTGCAGTCCTTCCGCGAGGACGACCAGAAGCGCGAGGCCGTCGTGCTCCGGGCGATGGGCGAGGCCAAGCCCGGCATCGTCTACACCGCCACCCGCAAGAGCGCGGAGGCCTACGCCGAGGCGCTCGGCGAGTACGGGATCGACGCCGCCGCCTACCACGCGGGCATGCGCGCCGCCGACCGCGAGGACGTGCAGTCGCGCTTCATGGCCGGCGAGGTGGACGTCGTCGTGGCCACCACCGCGTTCGGCATGGGCATCGACAAGGCGGACGTGCGCTTCGTGCTGCACGCCGACATCCCCGACTCGCTCGACAGCTGGTACCAGGAGGCGGGCCGGGCCGGCCGCGACGGCGAGCCGGCGGTGGCGGCGCTGTTCTACCGCCCGGAGGACCTCGGCCTGCGCAAGTTCTTCGCCAGCGGCGCCCCCGACGAGACCGCGCTGCGCAAGGTGGTCACCCTCGTGCAGCACGCCGACGGCGCCGTGCAGCCCGCCGCGCTCGCCGAGGAGATGGACGTCGCGAGCACGCGCCTCGTCGGCCTCGTCAACCTGCTCGAGCAGGTGGGCGCGGTGCACGTGCGCGACGACGGCGCCCTCGAGGCGGGCGACGTCGCGCCGAAGGAGGCGGCGTCCGCGGCGGCGGAGGTGGCGGAGTCGCAGAAGAAGGTGGAGTCGTCGCGCGTCGACATGGTGCGCGGCTTCGCCGAGACCACCGGGTGCCGCCGCCAGTACGTGCTCGGCTACTTCGGCGAGGTGCTCGACGAGCCGTGCGGCAACTGCGACACGTGCGACGCCGGCACCGCGACCGACCAGCCCGACGCCGCCGAGTCGCCGTTCGAGCTGCAGTCCCGGGTCCGGCACGCGTCGTGGGGGGAGGGCACGGTCATGCGCTACGAGGGCGACCGCATCGTGGTCCTGTTCGAGGAGGTCGGCTACAAGACGCTGCTGCTGGCGACGGTGCAGGAGCGCGGGCTCCTGGAGACCGCGTGAGCACCGAGGTCGACGTCGTCGTCGTGGGCGGCGGGCCGTCGGGGCTCGCCGCGGCGTCCTGGCTGGGGCGGTACCGGCGCTCGGTCGTCGTCGTCGACTCCGGCGACTACCGCGCCCGCCACGTCGAGCGCTCGCACGGCTACCTCGGCCGCGACCCGCAGACGCCGCTCGACCTCATCTCCCGCGGCCGCGAGGAGGTGCTGGCCTACCCGACGGCGTCGGTGCGGGCCGGCACCGTCGACGGTGTGGTGCGCCGCGACGACGGGCTGTTCGCCGTCGACGTCGGCGGCGAGCAGCTGCTCGCCCACCGGGTGGTGCTCGCCACGGGCGTGCGCGACGCGTTCCCCGACGTCGAGGGCTTCGACGAGCACTACGGCGCCTCGGTGTTCCACTGCCCCGCCTGCGACGGGTACGAGGCGCGCGACCGCGACGTCGTCGCCCTGGGGTGGGACGCGCGGCTCGTCGGGTTCGCCGCGACGCTGAAGAACTGGGCGCGGTCGGT
>DATMKB010000090.1:0-3703 GCA_035553635.1 Mycobacteriales bacterium | reverse complement strand
AGCGACCCCTTGCCGATGACCGCCCCGTTGAGCACGACGGCGCCCATGCCGACCAGGACGTCGTCCTCGACCGTGCAGCCGTGCAGCACCGCCCGGTGGCCGACGCTCACCCGGTCGCCCAGCACCACCGGCGAGCCGATGTCGGTGTGCACGACCGTGAGGTCCTGCACGTTGGTCTCCTCGCCGATGGTGATCGCCTCGAACTCCGAGCGCAGCACGCACCCGAACCAGACCGAGGCGCGCGCGCCGATGCGCACGTCGCCGGCCAGCACCGCGCCCTCGGCCACGAAGGCGGAGTCGTCGACCTGCGGGGTGAGCCCGTTCACGGTGATCAGCTGCGTCACCGGGGGATCGTCGCACCCGCTGGCAGGATGGTGCGCATGACCGGTGCCGTGCGCCCCACCGACCTCGACCCGTCGATCGCCGCGAAGCTCAAGCGCGACCGCGACGGCCTGCTGGCCGCCGTCGCCCAGCAGCACGACACCGGCGAGGTGCTCATGGTCGGCTGGATGGACGACGAGGCGCTGCACCGCACCCTCACCACCGGCCGGGCGACGTACTGGTCGCGCAGCCGGCAGGAGTACTGGGTCAAGGGCGACACGTCCGGCTCCCAGCAGTGGGTGAAGTCCGTCCGGCTCGACTGCGACGGCGACACCGTGCTGGTGCAGGTCGACCAGGCCGGCAGCGGCGCCTGCCACACCGGCGACCGCACCTGCTTCGACGCCGTCCTGCTGCCCTCGGTGGAGGGCTCGCGCCCGGAGCCGGCCGAGCCGGCGGTGCGCACCGACACCCCGGCCGCCGACCCCGACGCCGCCAGCCCGTCGTGAGGCTCGGCGAGACCCGCACCGTCGACGGTCCCGCCGCGGTCCGCCCGGTGTGGCGGCGCCTGCTGGCCGACGGCGAGACGCCGGTCGGCGTCTACCGGAAGCTCGCCGGCGGCCGCCCCGGGACGTTCCTGCTCGAGAGCGCCGAGCAGGGCCGGCAGTGGTCTCGGTACTCCTTCGTCGGCGTGCGCAGCGCCGGCACGCTCACCGAGCGCGACGGCCGGGCCGTGTGGCTCGGCCCGGGCGACCTCGGCCTGCCCGACGACCCGCTCGAGGCGTTCTCCGCGCTGGCCCGGCGGCTGCGCTCGCCCCGTCCCGAGGGGCTGCCGCCGCTGACCGGCGGCCTCGTCGGCTACCTGACCTACGACGTCGTGCGGCGCATCGAGCGGCTGCCCAGCACCGCCGTCGACGACGTCGGCATGCCCGAGCTGTCGATGATGCTCGTCACCGACCTCGCGGTGCTCGACCACGCCGACGGCACCGTGCTGCTCATCGCCAACGTCGTCGACGGCGTCACCGAGGGCGGCGACGACGACGCCGTCGCCCGGCTCGACGCGATGGCCGCGGCGCTCGCCGAGCCCGCGCCCCCGAGCGTCGCCACGGTCGACCTCGGCGCCTCGCCCGACGTCGTGCGGCGCACCTCCCCCGACGAGCACAAGGCGCGCGTCGAGGTGGTCAAGGAGCACATCCGCGCCGGCGACGCCTTCCAGGTGGTGCTCAGCCAGCGCTTCGAGCTGCAGACGCAGGTCGACGCCCTCGACGTCTACCGGGTGCTGCGGGCCAGCAACCCCTCGCCGTACATGTACCTGCTGCGCTTCGCCGGCCGCGAGACGCCCTTCGACGTCGTCGGGTCCTCGCCGGAGGCGCTCGTCACGGTCACCGGCGACAAGGCCGTGCTGCACCCGATCGCCGGGACGAAGCCGCGCGGCGCCACGCCGGAGGAGGACACCGCGCTGGCCGCCGAGCTGCTCGCCGACCCCAAGGAGCGCAGCGAGCACGTGATGCTCGTCGACCTCGGCCGCAACGACCTCGGGCGCGTGTGCGAGCCGGGCAGCGTCGACGTCGTCGACTTCATGCAGATCGAGCGCTACAGCCACGTCATGCACATCGTGTCGACGGTGGTGGGCCGGGTGGCCGACGACCGCGACGCGCTCGACGTGCTCCGCGCGACGTTCCCCGCCGGCACCCTGTCGGGGGCGCCCAAGCCGCGCGCGATGGAGATCATCGAGTCGCTCGAGCCGACCCGCCGGGGCCTGTACGGCGGCACCGTCGGCTACGTCGACGCCGCCGGCGACATGGACATGGCGATCGCGATCCGCACCGCCGTCCTGCACCAGGGCACCGCGTACGTGCAGGCGGGCGGCGGGCTCGTGGCCGACAGCGACCCGGACGCCGAGCAGGCCGAGTGCGAGAACAAGGCGGCCGCGGTGCTGCGGGCGGTGGCAGCGGCCGAGACGCTGCGGACCGCGCGGTGAGGACCCGCCGGGGCCTGGCGGCGGCGGTGCTCCTCGTGCTGCTCGGCGCGTCCCTGCTGCTCGTCAGCACCGCCGGCGCCTGGAGCACGGGCACGGTCGGCGCCGCACCGCCGCTGCCCGACGTCGCGGTCGAGGCCCCCGCCCCCGACGCCGTCCGCCCCCTCGGCCTGGTCGCGCTGGCCGGCGCCGCCGCCCTGCTGGCGGTGCGCGGGCGCGGTCGCCAGGTCGTCGGCGGGGTGCTGCTCCTGACCGCCTTCGCGGCCGGCGCCGTCACCGGCCCGGCGCTCGAGGACCCGCGCGGCGCGCTGCCCGAGGCGGCGGACGCGTCGGCCACCGCCCGGCCGCTGCTGGCCCTCGCCGGGTCGTCGCTCGTGGTCACCGGGGGCGCGCTCGCCGCCCTGCACGGGGCCCGCTGGCCGGGGCCCTCGCGGCGCTACGAGCGGGCGCCGGCGTCCGGCGCCGGACGGCCGCTGCCCGACCCGGGCACCGACGCCGCGGGCGCCTGGGACGCCCTCGACCGCGGTGAGGACCCCACCCGGGACCGCCCGTCCCCGGCTTCGTAGTCTGCCGGTCATGACCGTGCTGGACGACATCCTCGTCGGCGTCCGCGAGGACCTCGCAGGCCGGCAGGCGGTCACCCCGCTCGAGGAGCTCAAGGAGCGGGCGGCCGCCCAGCCGCCCGCCCGCGACGGCCTCGCGGCCCTGCGCCAGCCGGGCATCGCCGTCATCGCCGAGGTCAAGCGGCAGAGCCCGAGCAAGGGCGCGCTGGCCCCCATCGAGGACCCCGCCGCGCTCGCCGCCCAGTACGAGGCCGGCGGCGCCAGCGTCATCAGCGTGCTCACGGAGCAGCGCCGGTTCGGCGGCTCGCTCGCCGACCTCGACGCCGTCCGCGCCCGCGTCGACGTGCCGGTGCTGCGCAAGGACTTCGTCGTCACCAGCTACCAGGTCTGGGAGGCGCGCGCGCACGGCGCCGACCTCGTCCTGCTCATCGTGGCCGCGCTCGAGCAGGAGGCGCTCGTCTCCCTCGTCGAGCGCACCGAGTCGCTGGGCATGACGCCGCTCGTCGAGGTCCACGACGAGCTCGAGGCCGAGCGCGCGCTGCTCGCCGGTGCGAAGGTGGTGGGCGTGAACGCCCGCGACCTGCGCACGCTCGAGATCGACCGGGGGACCTTCGCGAAGGTCGCCCCCGTCCTGCCGCCGTCCGTCGTCAAGGTGGCCGAGTCCGGCGTGCGGGGCCCGCACGACCTGCTCGCCTACGCCCACGACGGCGCCGACGCCGTCCTCGTCGGCGAGGGCGTCGTGGTCGGCGGCGACCCGCGCTCGGCGGTCGCCGAGCTCGTCGCCGCCGGGGCGCACCCGAGCGCCCGCGGCGGCCACGAGTGACGAGCACCCTGCCGGACGCCA
>DATMKB010000089.1:0-4299 GCA_035553635.1 Mycobacteriales bacterium | reverse complement strand
GGGCCGGTGACGAGCTTCTCCATGTAGAAGACCGCGCTCGGGTCGTACATGGTGTGCCGCTCGGCCACCGCCATCACCGCGATCGCGTTCGGCATGCCCTTGGCCATGAGCGTCGTGCCGTCGATCGGGTCGACCGCGACGTCGCACTCCGGGCCCTCGCCGCAGCCGACCTCCTCGCCGTTGAAGAGCATCGGCGCCTCGTCCTTCTCGCCCTCGCCGATGACGACGACGCCCCGCATCGAGACGGTGCCGATGAGCGAGCGCATGGCGTCGACCGCGGCCTGGTCGCCGCCGATCTTGTCGCCGCGGCCGGCCCACCGCCCGGCGGCCATGGCGGCGGCCTCGGTGACGCGGACCAGCTCGAGGGCGAGGTTGCGGTCGGGAGCCTCCGGCGTCCGCTGCTGCTCAGGCGTCTCGCTCATGCCCGGACCCTATCGGCGCCCGGACCGGCAGGTGGAAGAGTGCTCCCCGTGACCACCTCCGCCCTGCGCAGCCCCACGGCGCGGGCCGCGTCGACGCGGGCTGCGCTGCTCGCCGCCGCGCGCGAGGTCTTCACCGCCTCCGGCTTCCCGTCGGCGAGCATCGCCGAGGTCGTGGGCCGGGCCGGCGCGAGCGTGGGCAGCCTCTACCACCACTTCGGCGGCAAGGGCGACCTCTACCTGGCGCTGTTCGACGAGTACCAGGAGCGGCAGGAGGAGCGGGCCGCCGCGGCCGTGCGGGCGGCCCGGGCCGGGGGCACCGGCGACCGGCTCGAGCTGTTCCTCGCCGGCGCGCGCGCCTACCTCGACGGCTGCTGGGTCGAGCGCGACCTCGCCCGGCTCTTCCTCGCCGGCGGCGGTCCGGACGGCTTCGAGCTCGTCGCGCGACGCCGGTACCGCGCGTGGACCGGCCGCAACGCCGCCGTCCTGCACGAGCGCGCCGGCGACGCCGACGACGAGCCCTGGGGCGACGCGCTCGTCCTCGTGCTCACCGCGGTGGTGGCCGAGGCGGGGCACGAGGTCGCCGTCTGCGAGGACGCCGCGCGCGCCGCCGAGCTGGCCGCCGAGGTGCTCGCCCTCGTCGCCCGGATCGGCGGGACGCCGTGAGGCTCTTCGAGGACGACGAGCCGGTCCGTGCCAGCCGCACCGGCGGCGACTGGGAGCGGCACCGCGCGCACCGGGCGCCGACGTCCGGGCCGCCGCAGGACGAGGTCGGCGTGCTGGCCCTCGCGTCGTTCGTCCTGGCCCGCACCCCGGACGTCGCGGTGGCCGTCCGGTCGGTCACCGCGCACAGCGACGGGCTGCGGCTCACGGTCGTCGTGCTGTTCGCCGACGAGCAGCGCGCCGAGGACCTCGACTGGGCGATGCAGGACTACGGCCGCAGCCCGGGCCGCTTCCGGCTCGGCTGCGCCTTCGCCGACGGCCGCCGCGCCACCACCGGGCGCGGCGACAGCCCGGAGGTCGCGCTGCCCGGCGACGCCTCGCCCTCGCTCCTGCTGCTGGCGTCCAGCGCCACCACCCTCGCCTGGACCGGCGACTACTGGCTCCACCCGCTGCCGCCGCCGGGGCCGCTCGTGCTCGGCTGCCGCTGGCCCGACCGCGGCATCCCCGAGACGCTCGCGCAGGTCGAGGCGGCGCCGCTGCTGGAGGCCGCGGCGGCCTCCCGCCCGGTGTGGGAGACCGCACCCGACGAGGACGAGCAGCCCTCGCCGGTGTCCGCGACACTGGAGGGGTGAGCACCGCACCCGCTGCGCCGGCCCCCGCGAAGAAGCGCGGCCGGGAGACCGCCGCCGACATGGTGCGCTCGCTCGGCCTGATCCTGCTCGTCGTCGTGCCGCTGTGGTTCCTGGCGCAGCCGGGCCCGGACGCCGAGCAGCGCGTGCGGCTCGTCGACCAGGCGTCCGACCGCGCCGCGTGGCAGGCCCAGGCCGACCCCGCGCCGCTGCCGTCGCCTCCCGCCGACTGGCGCCCGACGGTGTCGCAGTACACGGCGTCGCCGCTCGGGCTCCGGCTCGGCTGGCTGACGCCCGACGACCAGTACGTCGAGTTCGCCGCCACCACCGCGGGCGGCGGGCCCTACGTCGACGACATCACCGGGGAGGCCGAGGAGCAGGGCAGCGCCCCGCTCGGCGGGCAGACCTGGCGGCGCTTCGCCGAGCCCGACGGCTCGGTGTCCTACGTCCGCGAGGCCGGCGGCGTCACGCTCGTCGTCGGCACCCGGCGCACGACGGCGACCGAGGACGACGTCGCGGCGCTGGCGGCGACGGTCCGCTAGTCGGCCGGCCGGTCGGCCGGTCGGTCCGCCAGGGCGGCGTCCAGGCGGGCCTGCGCGCCGTCGAGCCAGGTGGCGCAGGTCTTCGCGAGCTCCTCGCCGCGCTCCCACAGCGCGAGCGACTCCTCGAGCGTGGCGCCGCCCTGCTCGAGCCGCCGGACCACCTCGACGAGCTCGTCGCGCGCGGCCTCGTAGGGGAGCGGGACGTCGGGCACGCCAGGAGCCTACGGCGGCAGGAGGTGGCGCCGCGGCGGCGAAGGAGTCCCCCGTCGGGCCGCCCGGGCCCGGGAACCTCTGGAGGCCGTCGTGCTCCGTGCCCTGAGCGCCGTCGCCGTGGGGGCCCTCGCCCTCGCCGCCGTCCCCGCGTCCGCCACCGACGCGCCGACGCTGCTGGAGGAGTGCGCCGTCCCGTCGGGGGCCACCGTCCTCACCACCAAGGGCGTCTCGCGCCCCGAGGCCGCACCGGCGACGCCCACGTCCTTCGGCGCGGCGCGGTCGTTCGTCGTCGACCTGAGCGGGTCGCCGGTCGGCACCCGCGGCGACGTCCTCGCCACGCTGACGTGGGGCGTGCCGGTCAACGACTACGACCTGCGGGCCACGCTGAGCAGCGGCGAGGTGCTGGACAGCCAGAACCTGCAGCCCGTCGACGAGGCGGTCGAGGAGATCGGCCTCGGCCGGCTCGGGCACTGCAGCACCTTCACGGTGCAGGTCCGCAACTGGACGGCGCCCGTGGTGACCGACGTGCCGCAGCTCGAGCTCACCAGCCGGGCCGTCCTGCCGAAGGCCTAGCCGGCGGTCGCGCCGAGCTCGCCGCCGGCCACCCGCACGCGCAGCCGCTCGCCGAGCACGACGTCGGCGGGGTCGCGCACCACCCGGCCGTCGGGCGTCTGCACGACGGCGTAGCCGCGGTCCAGGGTCGCCTGGGGCGACAGCGCCACCACCCGGGCGCGGGTGTGCGCCAGGTCGGTGCGCGCGGCGTCGAGCCGGGCGGTGGTGCAGCGCCGGGCGCGCTCCTGCAGCTGCCGGACGTCGTCGCGCCGGGCGGCCACCAGCGAGCGGGGGTCGGCGAGCGCCGGGCGCGACCGCGCGGCGGCCAGCTGCGCCACCTCGCGCGCCACCAGCGTGCGCACCGCGCGGCGGGCGCGGTCGCGGGCTGCGTGCACCCGCTCGAGCTCCTCGCGGACGTCCGGCACGACGTGCTTGCCGGCGTCGGTGGGCGTGGAGCAGCGGACGTCGGCGACGAGGTCGAGCAGCGGCGTGTCCGGCTCGTGCCCGATGGCGCTCACCACCGGCGTGCAGCAGCGGGCGACGGCGCGCAGCAGCGCCTCGTCGCTGAAGGGCAGGAGGTCCTCGACGCTGCCGCCGCCGCGGGCGATGACGACGACGTCGACGTCCGGGTGGCGGTCGAGCTCGCGCAGCGCCCCCACCACCTGCTCGACGGCGAGGTGGCCCTGCACGGCGACCTCGCGCACCTCGAAGCGCACCGCCGGCCAGCGGCGCCGGGCGTTCTCGAGGACGTCGCGCTCGGCGGCGCTCGCCCGGCCGGTGATGAGCCCGACGGCGGTCGGCAGGAACGGCAGCGGCGCCTTGCGGTCGGCGTCGAAGAGCCCCTCGGCGGCCAGCACGGACTTCAGCCGCTCGAGCCGCGCGAGCAGCTCGCCGACGCCGACCGGCCGGATCTCCGTCGCGACCAGGCTGAGCGTCCCGCGGCCGAGGTAGAGCTCGGGCTTGGCGTGCACGACCACGCGCGCGCCCTCGGCGAGCGCCGGCACCGCCTCGCACACCGCGCGGGCGCAGGTCACCTGCAGGCTGACGTCGGCCACCGGGTCGCGCAGTGTGAGGAAGGCGGTGCCGGGCCGGACGTTCAGCTGCGTCACCTGGCCCTCGACCCACACCCGGCCGAGCCGGGCCACCCACTCGGCCAGGTGCCGGGCGACGGTGCGCACGGGCATCGGCTGCTCCGCGCTCGTCGTCGCCGCCACGCGCCCGACCCTAGGAGACGCCGCAGCCCCCGGCGGGCGGGCCGGGGGCTGCGGGGCGGTGAAGACC
>DATMKB010000088.1:0-5208 GCA_035553635.1 Mycobacteriales bacterium | reverse complement strand
GCACGCTCGGCGCCGCGCTGGCCGACCACACCTGCCAGGCAGCACGGATGCAGTACCGCCGCCGCTACCTGCTCGACAAGTACCCGGCGCTCAGGTCGTGAGCGCGCAGGCCTCCCGCCAGGCGGACGGGTCGACGTCCGCGACGGGGGCCGGCGCCAGCTCCCGGCAGATCGCGACGGCGCCCTCGAGCATCGTGCGCAGCAGGGCGTCCCGGTCGCCCTCGCCCTGCTCGACGCCGCGCGCGGCCAGCTTGACGATGTCGGGCGCGGCCGTGCTGTGGAACGACCGCAGCGACGTCCGGTTCCCGGCGCGCTCGGCGAAGCGCTGGGCCCAGGCGCTGGCGTGCGGCACCGCGGCCAGCGCACGGTCGATCTCCAGCGAGCGCGCGTAGTCGAGGTCGCCGAGCTGCCCGAGCACGCGCCGGCAGGTCATCACGGCGACCGCCAGCGCCTTCTGCCGCTCGAAGGGTGCGGCGGGGAGCGCCGTGAGCGCGCAGTGCAGCGCGATGCGGGCGTCGGCGCGCGGGTCCTCCGGCCGCAGGCCGATGACCGCGGGGATGAGCGGCGCCAGCGACGAGCGCCCGGCGTCGGAGATCCGGTCGTTGGTGTTGCGCGCGACCTCGGCGAGCAGCGCGTGCGTGCACGCCGGCCGGTCGGACCAGCGCTCGCCCGCGAGGTACGACGCGAGCTCCATGAAGCAGGCGCCCTTGCGCGGACTGCGGTGCTTGCCGCGCGACAGGACCGGCAGGACGTCGGGCACGTGCGGCATGAGCGCCTCCAGGCGGTCCGGTGGGCCGGATGTCCGAGTCTGCGCCCTCGACCGCCGTGATCGCCACCCTGAGGACGCCGACGGGCCCCCGCGCCGCAGCGCGAGGGCCCGTCGGGGCGGTTAGGGCTAGCGGGCCGCGCGCGCCTGCGAGGGCAGCGCCTGGCCGCTGACGCCGGCCGTGCCGGTGCTGGTGCCGGCGGTGCCGCAGACGGCGCCGACGTCGACCCGCTCGCCGCGCTCGACGTTGACGCCGACCTGGCCGGCGATGCCGGACGCGGTGATGCAGGTGACCGTCCACTGCTCGAACTGCCGCGGCGTGCTGTCGCCGAGGACGTCGAACGTGGCCGCCTCGACCGTGTGCACCGCGGTCGGGTTCGTGCTGTTGCCGACCCGCAGCGTGTACGTGCCGGCCGGCACGCCCTTGCCGTCAGGGCCGGTCCAGCTGATGGCGTTCGTCGCACCGAAGGCGGTCGCGGCAGCCACCTCCTGGCCGTCCTTGAGCAGGCGCAGGTGGTACTCGGCGAAGTTCAGCGCCAGGCCGCTGGCCGAGGCCGCCGCCTTGACCGACGCGCGCAGCACGCTGGCCGGCTCCGTCACCGTGTACGTGTAGTCCACCGGCCGGGTCTGCAGCGACGCGGGCGCCGCCCCGGTCGTGGTGAACCGGTCCTTCGGTGCGCTGAGCACCGGGGCCTTGCGCGACTGCACGAACGGGCGCGTCGACGGGTTCACGTGGTAGGCGAAGCGGCCGTCCGGGCCCACGCGCATCGAGGTCGTCACCGTGTCAGCGACCTTGGTGCCGTTCCACAGCGGGAAGACGCCGGTGCGCTCGACGGCGATCGTCGCGCCGGCGGGCGCGGTGCCCTCGATGACCGAGTGCGTCGCCGCGTCGACGGCGTTCTCGAAGGCGATGAGGAACGCCTCGCGGTTGCCGCCGCCCACACCGGTCAGCGGCAGCATCGACCCGCCGCACTTGGCCGCGGCGTCGGTCGTCAGCTTGCTGTTGACCTTGACGCCCTTGGCGGCGGCGGTGGAGCCGACGTACTCGTCGACGACCTGCGCGAACGGCGGGTGGAACTCGTTCGGGCCGATCTCGAAGGTGTAGCCGTAGCCGCCGGTGGCGTTGTAGCTGTAGTCCTCCGTGGTGCCGGTGGTGTCGTACAGCTCCCAGCCGAACTGGTTCGAGTAGCCGTTCTGCGCGGCCATGCGGCGGCCGAGCTCCTGCATGCCGATCTGGCGGCCCGAGGCGTCGGTGAAGCACTCGTCCGGCGCGAAGCCGGCCGGGTTGCCGTCCGGCGTCACGGTGCCGGGGGCGACGCCCACCGGGCGCAGGATGAGGTTCGAGAAGGTGTGGTTGGTGATGAGCGTCGTGACCTGGCGCTTGGAGATCAGGTCGCGGATCGCCTGCGTCTCCGGCTCGGAGAACGGCGCCGGGCCGCGGTAGATGGCGGAGGTGCGGTCGCCGGACGCGCCGGGGCCGCCCCACAGGGCGCCGTAGTTGCGGTTGAGGTCGACGCCGATGCCGAGGCCGCCGTTGCTCGGCACGACGACGCAGGTGCCGGCCGGCTGGGTCTGCCCGTCGACGTACCGGCAGTTCTTGCGCTTGTAGGCGTTGCCGGGGGTGCCCAGGATCGCCACCGTGCCGCCGCCGTCGACCGAGCGCAGGTCGGCGATGTCGCCCGAGGTGCGCGAGGCGTCGTAGCCGTCCGGGTTCGAGACCGGGACGATGATCGCGCGGCCCTTGTCGAGGACGTTCTTGATGCGGGCGTGCAGCGGGTGCGCCGGGTCGGTGTAGCCCTGCAGCAGGTCGTAGGCGAACTCCATCGGCAGCTCGGCCGACGGCCACTCGCGGGCGTGGTGCGCGCCGAACATGAGGAAGACCGGCCGGCCGTCCTCGGCCTTGTCGACGTCGCGGCCGATCTCGATGCCGGTGAAGTCGCGGCCCTCGACGCTCTTGCCGATCGAGATGCGCTTCGCGAGGCCCGGGTACTTCGCCTGCAGAGCGTCGATCTCCCGGCCGAAGTCGGCGAGGACGCGGTAGCCGGTGCGGCCCGACGGCAGGTTCGAGACGGCCGTCGACTGCGCGAACACCTTGTCCAGAGCGATCCGCTCGAGCTCGCGGGCGAGCATGTCGGGTATCCGGACGTCCCAGGAGAACCCGGCGGCGCGCAGCTTGAGCTGGTCCGACGCCGTGTGCAGGACGACCTCGACGTAGTCGCGACCGGCGTGCTCGGTGAGGTCGAGGCCGAGCGCGACGAGGCGGCTCTTGTCCTCGGCGGTCGGGGTCTTGACCGTGACGAGCTGCGGCGCGAACGCCTGCGAGCCCGACGGCGCCGCAGGGGTGGACGCGCTCGTGACGGGAGCCAGCGCGAAGCCGCCGACGGCGACGGCGACGGTCGCCGTCAGGGCGGTCAGGTGGCGGTTGATGCGCACCATGGACGAAGGGCCTCTCGAGGAGAAGGGGGCGGGGGCGACGCGCCGTTGCGCCGGTCGGCGTGCTTTCGACACCGCCCGTGCCATCTCCTGCCGGCCGTGGCGCAGTTCACCCGGTCCGGACTGTCGGACCCCGCTGGCACCGTCGCCCTCGTGCCCTCCTCCCCGCACCGATCCGGACGTCCCGGACACCTCCGGACGACCTGTGACCTGCGACACGCCCGGCCGTCCCGACCGACACGCCGTCCGACCTGCGCCTTCGCTCCTGACTGCGCGTTTCCCTTGCCTCACCCCTTGTGCAGCCCTACTGTCCCCGGCACAACATCTAGTACTTACAACGATGTAGTTCTCCACATGGTGTGGGGACGGTGTTCCACAGCCTGTGGGGAGAGGGGGCCGGTCGACGTGCGCTGCCCGTTCTGTCGGCACCCCGACTCCCGGGTGGTCGACAGCCGCGAGACGAGCGACGGTGACGCCATCCGGCGCCGCCGGTCGTGCCCGGAGTGCGGTCGCCGCTTCACCACGGTCGAGGAGATGTCCCTGGCCGTGGTGAAGCGGTGCGGCGTCACCGAGCCGTTCAGCCGCGCGAAGGTCGTCAGCGGCGTCCGGAAGGCCTGCCAGGGCCGCCCGGTCGACGAGGACGCCCTCGCGCTGCTCGCCCAGCAGGTCGAGGAGCAGCTGCGCGCCGCCGGCAGCCCCGAGGTGCCGGCGCACGACGTCGGCCTGGCGATCCTCGAGCCCCTGCGGGCGCTCGACGTCGTCGCCTACCTGCGCTTCGCCTCCGTGTACCGGTCGTTCGAGTCGCTCGACGACTTCGAGGCCGAGATCACCGCCCTGCGCGCCGGTGCCCCGTCCGTCGACGAGGTGCCCGCCCAGCTGGTCCCCGCCAGCTAGTCCAGACGTGAATGCCGCGGCCCCCGCGGACGTTGAACCCCTACAGAACCCCCTCGAAGGAGACCCCGGCATGACGGAGACGGTCAGCGGCGCGCCCCAGCAGACCCGGCGCAAGGCCTCGCGCCTGCGGGTCGAGCGCGTCTACACGACCCCCGGCGTCCACCCGTACGACGAGGTGGAGTGGGAGCGCCGCGACGTCGTCATGACCAACTGGCGCGACGGCTCGGTCAACTTCGAGCAGCGGGGCGTCGAGTTCCCGGCCTCGTGGTCGGTCAACGCCGCCAACATCGTCACGACGAAGTACTTCCGCGGCGCCGTCGGCACCCCGCAGCGCGAGCAGTCGCTGCGCCAGGTCATCGACCGCGTCGTGAAGAAGTACCGCGCGGCGGGCGAGGAGCACGGCTACTTCGCCGCCCCCGACGACGCCGAGGTCTTCGAGCACGAGCTGACCTGGATGCTGCTGCACCAGCACTTCAGCTTCAACAGCCCCGTGTGGTTCAACGTCGGCACCGCGGCGCCGCAGCAGGTGAGCGCCTGCTTCATCCTCGCCGTCGACGACACGATGGACAGCATCCTCAACTGGTACAAGGAGGAGGGGAAGATCTTCCAGGGCGGCTCCGGCGCCGGCCTGAACCTCTCCCGCATCCGCTCGTCCAAGGAGCTGCTCTCCTCCGGCGGCACCGCCTCCGGCCCGGTCTCCTTCATGCGCGGCGCCGACGCCTCCGCCGGCACCATCAAGAGCGGTGGCGCCACGCGCCGCGCCGCCAAGATGGTCGTGCTCGACGTCGACCACCCCGACATCGAGGAGTTCGTCGAGACCAAGGCCAAGGAGGAGCACAAGATCCGTGCCCTCCGCGACGCCGGCTTCGACATGGACCTCGGCGGCGCCGACATCACGAGCGTCCAGTACCAGAACGCCAACAACTCGGTGCGTGTGAGCGACGAGTTCATGCGCGCGGTCGAGGAGGGCAGCGCGTTCTCCCTGCGCGCCCGCCTCGACGGCTCCGCGATCGAGGACGTCGACGCCCGCAGCCTCTGGACGAAGATCGCCCAGGCCGCCTGGGAGTGCGCCGACCCCGGCATCCAGTACGACGACACGATCAACGACTGGCACAC
>DATMKB010000087.1:0-6598 GCA_035553635.1 Mycobacteriales bacterium | reverse complement strand
AGGCCGAGCTGGCCCGGCTGCGCCGGCCGGACGGCCCCGCCCGCGCGGCCGAGGAGGCCCGGTGATCGTCCGGATCCTGTCGGAGGGCCAGTGGGAGCTCGACGACGCGCAGCTGGCCGAGCTCGAGGCGCTCGACGCCCCCGCGGAGCGCGCGGTGGAGGCCGGCGACGAGGAGGCGTTCGCGAGCGCGCTGGCGGCGCTGCTCGCGCGGGTGCGCGAGGTCGGGCGCCCGCTGCCCGCCGACCGGCTGGTGCCCTCCGACGTCGTCCTGCCCGGGCCGGACGCGACCGTCGAGGACGTCCGGCACCTGTTCGAGGGCGGCGGCGAGGGCCTGGTGCCCGGGTGAGCCGCCTCGGCCGCTTCTCCCCGGACCGGCAGCTCACCACCCGGATGCTGGCGGTGGTCTTCTCCCTCGGGCTCCTCTACGTCGTCGCCATCGCCGCGCTCGTGGCCTACGGCGTCAACCCGGTGCTCGTGGTGCTCGTGGCGGCGGGCTTCTTCGCCTTCCAGTACTTCGCGAGCGAGGGGGCGGCGCTGCGGGCGCTGGGCGCCCGCGAGGTGACGCCGGAGGAGGAGCCGGACCTGCACGCCGTGGTCGACCGGCTGTGCGCGCTGTCCGACACCCCGAAGCCGCGCGTCGCCGTCGCCCGCAGCGACGTGCCCAACGCCTTCGCCACGGGCCGGAGCCCCGACCGCGCGCTGGTCTGCGTCACCACGGGGCTGCTGCGGCGCCTCGAGCCCGACGAGCTCGAGGGGGTGCTCGCGCACGAGCTGTCGCACGTGGCGCACCGCGACGTCGCGGTCATGACCGTCGCGTCGTTCCTCGGGGTGCTCGCCGGCATCGTCGCCCGCGGCGCCCTGCGCGGCATGTACTACACCCGGGGCCGCCGCGACAGCCGGACGGTGCCGCTGATGCTCGCGGTGGTGCTCGTGTCGGCCGTCGTCTACGCGGTCAGCTTCGTGCTGCTGCGGGCGCTGTCGCGCTACCGCGAGCTGTCGGCCGACCGCACGGCCGCGCAGCTCACCGGCCGGCCGTCGTCGCTGGCGTCCGCCCTGACGAAGGTCAGCGGCGAGATGGCCCGGGTGCCCACCGAGGACCTGCGCGAGGCCGAGCCGTTCAACGCCTTCTTCTTCGCGCCGGCCCTGGCGAGCGGGCTGTCGTTCTCCACCCTGTTCGCCACCCACCCGCCGCTGGAGCGGCGGCTGGAGCAGCTGGCCCGGATGTCGGGGCAGCTGTCGTGAGCTGGCTCGACGCGCTGCTCGGCCGCGCGCGTCCGGTGGCCCCGGACCTGGACGCGCTGTTCGCCCTGCCGTCCGCCGCGGTGACGCTGGAGGCGGCGACGGGGCTGCGCCCGACCGGGTCCGGCTCCGTCTGCCTCAAGCCGGCCGAGGGGCCGGCGTTCGCGGCGGCCGCCGCCGAGGCCGGGGGACTGCTGCGCCTGGACCCGGCGACCCGGGTCGAGGAGGTGCGCGACGGCTACGGCTACGCGTGGACCACCTGCACCACGACGCCGGACCGGCTGCCCGACCTCGTCACCGCCCTGCACGGCGCGAACAGCACCTACGAGCGGGCCGGCTTCGGCCCCGGCCTGCTCTGCTCGGTGGTGGTCTTCGCCGGCGAGGTCGAGGGCCGGCCGGTGCGCGCCGGGCTCGTGTACCTCTACAAGCGCGGCACGTTCTACCCGTTCGTGCCCACCGGCGCGCAGACCCGCGACACCGCCCTCGAGCTGCGGCTGCGCGCGGTGCTGCAGGCGGACCTGAGGGTCGAGCCGGAGCTGCAGCGCTGGTTCGCGCTCTGGGACGCGCCGGGCCTCAGGCCGGACTGATCCAGGCGGTGTAGACGCGCCGGCCGTCGGCCGTGCCCTGCTGCTCGATGAGGAACCGGCAGGAGACCTCCTCGCCGTCGCGGCGCAGCACCGGCAGGTCGAGCTCGACCCCGAGCACGTGCGCCTCACCGGTGGTGAGGTGCCGACTGAAGCCGGCCACGTGCGCCTCGCGGAAGCGCGGCGGCACGATCGTGACCACCCGCCGCCCGACCAGGTCGTCGACGCCGTAGCCGAGCAGCTCGGCGAGCGGCCGGCTGACCGCGACGATGCGGTTGGCGTCGTCGGCGGCCACCACGCCGGCGTCGGAGTCGCGCACGGCGGCGACGTCCCAGCCGGTGGGGAGCGGTGCGCTGCCGTCGTTGACCAGGTGCGTGAAGCGCTCGTCGTCGGCCCCGGTCCACGGGGTGGGCTGCGCGCCGTCGAGCTGGCGCACCACCTGGTCGGCGGCCCACGCCGTGACGGCGACGACCTCGGGCAGGCCCGGCGCGACGAGCAGCGCGTCGGTGTGGGCCAGCTCCTCCGCCCGGTCCAGGACCCGGGTGAGGACGGCGAACGAGCGGGCCGCGCCGACGGGCACGGCCACGCGCAGGTCCAGCGCGGCCGGCACCTCGGGCAGCGGCGCCGGGTGGTTCTCCGGGAGCGGCAGCCGGTCGGCGGAGGTGAGCCGCACGCGGGCGACGGCGCCCTCGACGGCGGAGCCCAGCAGCGCCCGCGCGGCGTCGGCCTGGGCGAGGTCGTCCTCGCTCACCCCGCAGTCGGCGTGGGCGGCCCGGTGCAGCGCCAGCTCGCGCAGCAGGCCGTCCTGGTGCTGCCGGGCGGCGAGCCAGAGCGTCGGGGGCAGGCGGGGGAGCAGGACGTCGGCGAGGTCCTCGCGCGCCGGCTCGGGCGGCGGCTCGACGTCCCAGCCCGCGTCGTCCCAGCCGGCGAGCAGGTCGTCGGGGTCGGCGTCGGAGGGGTCGGCGACGCAGAACCAGACGACCTTGCCCTCGCCGCCGAGCGTCTGCACCCCGGACGCCGTGGTGACGGTCTCCACGAGCGCCATGCCGCGGCCGGTGGTCGCCTCGTCGTCGTAGGAGCGCTGCTGGGGCAGGGCCGGGTTCCAGTCCCGCACCTCGACCCGCGCGTGGTCCTCGGTCAGCCGCACCGTGAGCTCGAACGGGGTGTGGGCGTGCAGCACGACGTTGGTGACGACCTCGCTCACCGCCAGCTCGGCGGCGTCCACCCACTCCCCGCGACCGGCCTCGCGCAGGACGCCGCGCACGAAGCGCCGCGCCTCTCGGGCACTGAGGGTGGCCGGGTCGAACGCGACGGTGCGCTCGAGCACGGCGTCGTCGGGCACAGGGCCTCCGGAGCCGGTCGGGGTGTCCGGTCCGCCCTACCCCGTCTCACCCGGTGTCAACCACCCGGCCGGGACGAGCCCCGACCGTAGGGTGGCCGGGTGCCGCACGAGGTCGACCCCGAGCTCCTCGCCCTGCCCCTCGACGCCGTCACCTCCGCGGCCCTGACGGCCGCGCGCGAGGCCGGCGCGACCCACGCCGACGTGCGGGTCGAGCGGCACCGCGGGCAGGCCCTCGTCCTGCGCGACGCCGCGCTGCAGAGCCGCACCGACGACGCCTCCGCCGGCCTGGCGGTGCGCGTCGTCGCCGACGGCACGTGGGGCTTCGCGGCCAGCAGCGACGTCACCGTCGACGAGGCCGTGCGCCTGGCCCGCCAGGCCGTCGAGGTCGCCCGCACGTCCCGCCCGCTCAACACCGACCCGGTGGAGCTCGCCGACGAGCCGGTGCACCGCGGCACCTGGGTCTCGGCGTACGACGTCGACCCGTTCGACGTCGACGCCGCGGACAAGACGGCCCTGCTGGCGGACTGGTCGCGCCGGCTGATCGGCTCGCCCCACGTCACGCACGCCGACGCCGCGCTCGACCAGGTGCGCGAGGCCAAGCACTACGGCGACAGCGCCGGCACCACCACCACCCAGCAGCGGGTGCGCCTGCAGGCGAGGGTCACCGCGACACGGGTGGACGCCGGCGGCGGCTTCGAGACGATGCGCAGCTGCGCGCTGCCGGTCGGCCGCGGCTGGGAGCACCTCACCGGCGCCGACTGGGACTGGGACGGCGAGCTCGCGCAGATGCCCGAGCTGCTCGCCGAGAAGGCGCGCGCCCGCAGCGTCGAGCCGGGCCGCTACGACCTGGTCCTCGACCCCACGAACCTCTGGCTGACGATCCACGAGTCTGTGGGGCACGCCACCGAGCTCGACCGGGCGCTGGGCTACGAGGCCGCCTACGCCGGCACCTCGTTCGCCACGCCCGACCGGCTCGGCACCCTGCAGTACGGCTCCCCGCTCATGCACGTCACCGGCGACCGCATGACGCCGCACGGCCTGTCGACCGTCGGGTGGGACGACGAGGGCGTCGAGGCGCAGTCCTGGGACCTCGTGCGCGACGGCGTGCTCGTGGGCTACCAGCTCGACCGGCGCACGGCGGCGCAGAACGCGGCGCTGCTCGGCAGCGGGCGCTCGAACGGCTGCGCCTTCGCCGACTCGCCGCTGCACGTGCCGCTGCAGCGGATGCCGAACGTCTCGCTGCAGCCCGCGCCCGACGGGCCGACGACCGAGCAGCTCATCGCCGGCGTCGAGCGCGGCATCTACGTCGTGGGCGACCGCAGCTGGTCGATCGACATGCAGCGCTACAACTTCCAGTTCACCGGTCAGCGCTTCTACGAGATCCGCGGCGGCCGGCTCGTCGGCCAGCTCCGCGACGTCGCCTACCAGTCGAGCACCCTCGACTTCTGGCGCTCGCTGGACGGGCTCGGCGGCCCGTCGACGTACCTGCTCGGCGGCGCCTTCAACTGCGGCAAGGGCCAGCCGGGGCAGATCGCGCCGGTGTCGCACGGCTGCCCGGCGGCGGTCTTCCGCGGCGTGAACGTCCTCAACACGGCGCAGGAGGGGCGATGAGCGCGGAGCTGGTCGAGCGGGCGCTGTCGCTCTCGCGCGCCGACGGGTGCGTCGTCGTCGTGTCGGAGACGGCGCGGCTCGACCTGCGCTGGGCCGGCAGCAGCCTGACGACGAACGGCGCGGGCCGCTCGCGCACCGTCGTCGTCGTGAGCGTCCTGGGCGACCGCGTCGGGGTCCGCACGGCCTCGTCCGACGACGACCTCGAGGAGCTCGTGCGCGCCAGCGAGGCGGCCGCCCGCGACGCCGGCCCGGCCGAGGACGCCCGCCCGCTCGTCGAGGGCCCGGCCGAGGACGGCTTCGGCGACCCCGCCGAGGAGGTGTCGCCGTCCGTGCTGGCGGGCTTCGCGGCGGCGCTCGGCGAGCGCTTCGACGCCGCCCGGGGCGACGGCCTGCAGCTCTACGGCTACGCGTCGCACGAGCACACCACCACCTGGCTCGGCAGCTCGACCGGCCTGCGCCGGCGGCACAGCGCGCCCAAGGGCTACGTCGAGGTCACCGGCAAGGACGGCCGCCCGGGCGGGTCCTCGTGGGTCGGCCGCTCCACCCGCGACTGGTCCGACGTCGACGTCGACGCGCTCGACGCCGAGCTGCGGCGGCGGCTGTCGTGGGGCGCCCGCTCCCTCGAGCTGCCCGCGGGCGAGCACGAGACGCTGCTGCCGCCGTCGGCCGTGGCCGACCTCATGGTCTCGGCGTACTGGCGGATGTCGGGGCGCGACGCGGCCGAGGGGCGCAGCACCTTCTCGCGCCCCGGCGGCGGCACCCGGGTCGGGGAGCGCCTGGGCCCCGCCAGGCTGCGGCTGTGGAGCGACCCGCACGACCCCGAGCTCGGGACGCTGCCGTTCGCGGTGGCGTCGGCGTCGTCGTCGGTGTCGAGCGTCTTCGACAACGGGCTGGCGCTGCCGGCCACCGACTGGGTGCGCGACGGCGAGCTGGCCGCCCTGCTCGAGACCCGGCACACCGCGGACCGGCGCGGCGTCCCCGTGACGCCGTACGTGCACAACCTGCTGCTCGACGGCGGAGGCACCGCGAGCGTCGACGAGATGGTGGCGCGCACCGACCGCGGGCTGCTCCTCACCAGCCTCTGGTACATCCGCGAGGTCGACCCGCAGACGCTGCTCGTCACGGGCCTGACCCGTGACGGCGTCTACCTCGTCGAGGGCGGCGAGGTGGTGGGCGCGGTGAACAACTTCCGCTTCAACGAGTCGCCGGTGGGGCTGCTGTCCCGCGTCACCGAGGTGGGCCGCCGCGAGCGCACCCTGCCCCGGGAGATGAGCGACTGGTTCACCTGGGTCGCGATGCCGCCGCTGCGCGTGCCGGACTTCCGGATGAGCTCCGTCAGCCCGGCATCCTAGCCCTCCGGACCGGCCCGCGCGGTGTCGATCAGCATCCCGTGCCCGTACGACCGGCCGCGTCGTCGAGTCCTACCGCGGCCACGCCTGCGGCGAGCCGGCGGTCCTGAGCGTCGTCGAGCCCCACGACGGCCGCCCGCACCTGTTCCGCCCCGAGGTCTCGGGCCCCCGCCTCGACGTCGTCGGCGACCGCGCGGCGGTGACCTACCTGCGCGCGGACCCGCAGGGCACCGCGCGGCGCACCGACGGCACCGCCCGGTGGTACTGGCTGCTGCCGGTGGTGCTCGGCTCCTGGAGCACCACGCTGGCCTGGCTCGGCCTGATGTCCTAGCTGTAGTGACCCCGGAGGTTGTTGACACTCCGGCGCGGTAGTTGATCAACGGGAGGACCCCCGGTGGGGTGGAGGTGTCTAGGCCACACCCACACCGGAGGTCCTCGTGTCGAACGCTAAGCCCCGCCTGTCTCCGTTCTCC
>DATMKB010000086.1:0-15859 GCA_035553635.1 Mycobacteriales bacterium | reverse complement strand
CCCCCGGGGCCGAGGCGCTGCGCCTGGGCACCGCCTCACCGCACGTGCGCGCGACGGCCGCCGCCCTCGCCGGCGCCGGCGGGGACGCCGCGACGGCGCGCGAGCACCTCGCCGTCGTCCTGCGCGGGGCGCCCTGGGCGCCGCTCGCCGACACGGCCGCCGTCGTCCGGCTCGCCGGTGCGCTCGGCGTCGACCTCCCGCCGCTGTGGCGCTCGGCCGCTCAGGCCGCGACGCCCACCGCCTGACCCGGCCGCACCGGCAGCGTCTTCCACCCGCGCAGGACGCGGGTGCCGCGCCGCACCGGCGTGCCCGCGGCCTGCAGGTCGGGGAAGCGCTCGAACAGCCGGCGCAGCCCGACCTCGCCCTCCAGGCGCGCGAGCGCCGCGCCGAGGCAGAAGTGCCTCCCGCCGGAGAACGACAGGTGGTCCTTGGCGTTCGGGCGCAGCACGTCGAAGCGGTGCGGGTCCGCGAAGACGTCGGGGTCGCGGTTGGCGCCGCCGAGCATCGTGATGACCAGGCTCCCGGCGCGCAGCGCCCGCCCGGCCAGCTCGGTGTCGTCCTTCGCGAAGCGGGCGGTCACCTGCACCGGTGACTCGAAGCGCAGGACCTCCTCGACGGCACCGGGCCAGCGGGAGGGGTCCTCGCGCAGCAGCGCCCGCTGGTCGGGGTGCCGCAGCAGCAGCTCGGTGCCGCTGCCGAGCAGGTTCACCGTCGTCTCGAAGCCGGCGGCGAGCAGCAGGCCGGCCGTCGCGCGCAGCTCGACGTCGGTGAGCTCGTCGAGGGCGACGAGCTGGCTGAGCAGGTCGTCGCCCGGGTCGCGGCGCAGCCGCTCGAGGTGGCCCGCGAGCCAGCGGTTGAAGCCGCGCACCCCGGCGTCGACCTCGCGGAACTCGCGCAGCGACAGCGCGACGTCGAGCGTCGGTGCCGCCATCTCCCCGAAGTGCAGGACGGTGCGGCGGTCCTCCCGCGGCACGCCGAGGACGTGCGCGATGACGGTGACCGGCAGCAGCGTCGCGTACGCCTCGACGAGGTCGACGGTGCGACCGCCGGCGCCCGCGCGGGCGAGGTCGTCGAGCAGCTCGTCGGCCACGCGCTCGACGTCGCCGCGCAGTTGCTCCACGGCCCGGGCGGTGAAGACCTTCGACACCAGGCGGCGGTAGCGGGTGTGGTCGGGTGGCTCGACGACGAGCAGGGACGGCGGGTCGATCGGCCCGACGGCGCTCTCGTCGCGCGACCACCGGACGGCGCGGCCCATGAGCGGCGGGAAGGCGTCCTCGTCCGCGCCGGCGCGGAAGTCCTCCCGCCGGAGCACCTCGCTCGCGACGGCGTGCGACGCCGTCAGGTGCGCCAGCGCGCCCTTGAGCAGCGGCCCGTGCGACCGGACCTCGTCGTAGAGCGGGTACGGGTCGGCGCGCGAGGCGGGGTCGAGGACCGACCGCGCGTGCAGGTCGCCGGCGCGCTCCGCGCGGCGCAGCGCCACGCGGACCAGGCCGTGACCGACTCCCCACCGCACCAGTGCGCGCGCGTCCACGGGTCCCCCTCCGTCCGTCCCGGCGACCGTAGCCCGGGACGGAGGTCCCGGTCCGGACGGGTCCGCCGCCCCTGCCCCGGCGGCCCCGGGCCGGGGAGCGTGGGCGCCGGTGGCCCGACCCCGCGGGCCGAACCCCTGGAGGACGCATGACCACCGACCGCACCGGCACCGTCGTCGGCGTCGACCGCACCCCGGCCGCCGCGGCCGCCCTGCGCTGGGCGCTCGAGGAGGCCGTCCGCAGCGGCGACGCCGTCACCGCGGCCTGCGCCTGGAGCGACCCGTTCACGGCCGGCTACCCCGTGGGCGAGGTGCTCGTCGCGAGCATCGAGCAGGCCCGCGCCGCGGCGCTCGCGACAGCTGAGGGCGTCGTCAAGGAGGTCGTGCCGCAGGTGCCCGGCGCCGACGGCCTCGACGTCCGCGCCACCGCGCTGCCCGGCGGCCCGCAGGTCGCCCTCACCGACGCCTCCCGCACCGCCGCCCTCGTCGTCGTCGGCTCGCGCGGCCACGGTGCGCTGTCCCGCGCCGTGCTGGGCTCGGTGAGCAGCGCGCTCGTCCACCACGCGCACTGCCCCGTCGTGGTGGTGCCCGAGCCGCGCACCCCGACCCTGGCGGAGCCGCGCGTCGTCGTCGGCGTCGACCACAGCGCGCCGTCGCTGCGCGCCCTGGCCTGGGCGGCCGCGCACGCCGCGCGGCGCGGCGCCGTGCTCGTGCCGGTGCTCGTCCGAGAGCCCGTGTGGGTGAGCGAGGCCGGCCCGACGGCGCCGACCGCCTCGCTCGCCTCCCTGGAGGAGAACGAGCGCGCCGCCCTGCGCGCGGCGGTCCCGGCAGGCACGGACGTCGTCGTGGAGCCGCAGGTCGTGCCCGGCCACGCCTCCGGGGCGCTGCTCGACCTCGTCGCCCCGCAGGACGTCCTCGTCGTCGGCACCCGCGGCCGCGGCGGCTTCGCCGGGCTGCTGCTCGGCAGCACCAGCAGCAGCGTCGCGGCGCACGCCGTCTGCCCGGTCGTCGTCGTCCGGTAGACCGCCGGGGAGGCGTGCACGCGGCGTCCCGGGGGACGATGCCGCCCGTGAGCGCCTCCCCGGACGACCGTCCCGACGGCGTCGCCGCCGCCCTCGTGCGGCTCCGCGACGCCGTCGGGGCGCTGCCGCCGGGCCTGGCGACCCCCGACGCCGACGCCGCCCGGCGCACCGCGGCGGCCGTCGTCGAGCAGGTCGACGACTACCTGCTGCCGCGGCTGCGGTCCCTCGACGCGCCGCTGCTCGCCGTCGTGGGCGGCTCGACCGGTGCGGGCAAGTCCACGCTCGTCAACAGCCTCGTCGGCGCGGAGGTCTCCACCGCCGGCGTCCTGCGGCCCACGACGCGGGCGCCGGTGCTCGTCACCGCCGAGGCCGACCGGCGGTGGTTCACCGACGACCGCGTCCTGCCCGGCCTGTCCCGCGTCACGGGGGCCGACGGCGGCGCCGGCACCCTGCGCCTGGCCACCGCGCCGTCGCTGCCGCCCGGTCTGGCGCTGCTCGACGCACCGGACGTCGACAGCGTCGTCGAGAGCAACCGCGACCTCGCCGGGCAGCTGCTCGCGGCCGCCGACCTCTGGCTGTTCGTCACCACCGCCGCCCGCTACGCCGACGCCGTCCCGTGGGAGCTGCTGCGGACGGCGCAGGAGCGGGCGACGGCCCTCGCCGTCGTGCTCGACCGCGTCCCGCCCGAGGCCGTGCACGAGGTCTCCGCCGACCTGCGCCGGCTGCTGCTCGACGCCGGCCTGGCCGGTGCGCGGCTGTTCGTCGTCGAGGAGCGGCCGCTCGAGGCCGGCCGGCTGCCCGAGGACCAGGCGGCGCCGGTGCGCGCGTGGCTGCACGGGCTGGCCGCGGACGAGCAGGCCCGCGCGGCGGTGGTGCGCCAGACCCTCGCCGGCGCGCTCGACAGCCTCGACGCCAGGGTGGGCGCCGTCGCGGCCGCCGTCGACAGACAGGCCGAGGCCGCGCAGGCGCTGCGTGCGGTGGCGGCCAGCAGCTACGCCGCCGCCCGCGACGAGGTGGACGACGGCGTCCGCAGCGGCACGCTGCTGCGCGGCGAGGTGCTTGCCCGGTGGCAGGACCTCGTGGGCACGGGGGAGTGGTTCCGCGCGCTCGAGAGCCGCATCGGCCGGCTGCGCGACCGCGTCACCGCGACGTTGAGCGGCCGCCCGACGCCGGCCGACGACCTGCAGGGCGCGCTCGAGTCGAGCGTCGAGCGGCTGCTGCGGGTGGCCGCCGACCGGGCGGCCGAGCGCACCGTCACGGCATGGCAGGCGACGGCCGGGGGGCCGGCGCTGCTCGGCGACCGCGCGCTCGAGCGCGCCTCCGCGGGCTTCGCCGACGACGCTGCCGCCGAGGTGCGCGACTGGCAGGGCGCCGTGCTCGACCTCGTCCGCACCGAGGGCGCGGACAAGCGCTCCACCGCGCGGGTGCTCTCGTTCGGCGTCAACGGCGCGGGGCTCGCCGTCATGGTGGCGGTCTTCGCGCACACCGGCGGCCTCACCGGCGGCGAGGTGGCCGTCGCGGGCGGCACGTCCGCGGTCGGGCAGAAGGTGCTCGAGGCGGTCTTCGGCGACGCCGCGGTGCGCCGGCTGGCGGCCCGTGCCCGCGACGACCTCGCCGCCCGCGTCGAGCGGCTGCTGGCCGCGGAGCAGGAGCGCTTCACCGCCCGGGTCGACGCCGTCGCCCCGCCTTCCGACGCCGGCGCCCACCTGCGCGTGGCGCTGGCCGACCTCGCCTCCGCCCGGCGGTCGGCGTGAGGGCCCTGCCGCTCGAGGACCGGCTCGCCGCCCTGCGCGAGGCCGTCGAGGCGGCGGACGGGCACCTGCCGCTCGAGCGGCTGGCGCCCGCACGCGACCTGCTCGCGAAGGCGGGGGCCCGCACGGCGCTGGGCGACAGCACCGTCGTGGCGCTCGCCGGGGCGACGGGCAGCGGCAAGAGCTCGCTGTTCAACGCGCTCGCCGGGGCGGAGGTGTCGGCCCCCGGGGTGCGGCGGCCCACCACCGGCACCGCCCACGCGCTCGTCGTGGGCGGTGACGGCACGACCGCGCTGCTCGACTGGCTCGGCGTGCCCCGCCGGCACGTCGCGCCCGACCCCGACCCGGCGCTCGACGGGCTCGTGCTGCTCGACCTGCCCGACCACGACTCCACCGCCGTCGCGCACCGGCTCGAGGTCGACCGGCTCGTCGAGCTCGTCGACGTCCTCGTCTGGGTGCTCGACCCGCAGAAGTACGCCGACGCCGCCGTGCACGACCGCTACCTGCGCCCGCTCGCCGGGCACGCGGGCGTGCTCGTCGTCGTGCTCAACCAGGTCGACCGGCTCGACCCGCTCGCCCGCGAGGCCTGCGTCGCGGACCTGCGCCGCCTGCTGGCCGAGGAGGGGCTGGCCGCCGTCCCGGTGGTGCCGCTGTCGGCGCGCACCGAGGAGGGCGTCCCGGAGCTGCGGGCGCTGCTGGCTGAGCGCGTCCGTGCCCGCCGGGCGGCGTCCGAGCGCCTGGCGGCCGACGCCCGGTCGGTGGCGGCGTCGCTGTCGGCCGACTGCGGCGCCGGCGGGGAGGTCGGCAGGCGCGAGCGCCGGGCCGTCGTCGAGGCGCTCGCCGACGCCGCCGGGGTGCCCGTCGTCGAGAGCGCCGTCGAGCGGTCGGTGCGGGGGCAGGGCGCCGCCGCCACCGGCTGGCCGCCGGTGCGCTGGGTGCGCGGGCTGCGGGCCGACCCGCTGCGGCGGCTCCACCTGTCCAGGCGCGGCGACGCGTCCGTGCGCACGTCGCTCGCGCCCGCCTCGGGGGTGCAGCGCGCGGCCGTCACCGACGCCCTGCGCGCCGCCCGCGACGCCGCCGGGGCGGACCTCCCCGGCCCGTGGCGCGACCGGCTGCGCGACGCGCTGGCCGAGCGCGAGGCGGGGCTGCCGGACCGGCTCGACGCGGCGGTGGCCGGCACCGACCTCGGCGTCGACCGGCGCCCGCGCTGGTGGTCGCTCGTGGGCGCGCTCCAGTGGTCGCTGCTCGCCGCGGCGCTGGTCGGCGGGCTGTGGCTGCTGGCCCTGGCCGGGCTGTCCTTCGCCCGGCTCGACGGCGTGCTGCCGGTGCCGGAGGTCGGCCGGCTGCCGCTGCCGACGGTGCTGCTGGTGGTCGGGCTGCTCGCCGGCGCCCTGCTCGCCGTGCTCGTGCGCCCGCTGGTGCGCCGGACGGCGCGGCGGCGCGGACGCCGCGCCGGCGACCGCCTGCGGGAGCGGGTCGAGGAGGTCGCGCGCGACGACGTGCTCGAGCCGGTGGCGCAGGTGGTGGCGGCGCACGACCGGTGGTGCGCGGCGCTGGTGCGCGCCCGCTCCTGAGCGCCTACCCGGCGGTCCAGCGGAGGCCGAGGTCGGCCCCGCGCAGGCTGACGGCGACGACGTCGTCACCGCGCAGGCGCCCGGCCAGGAGCTCGGCACCCGGCCGGCCGTCCTGGTCGCCGGCGGCGTAGGGGAAGCCGAGGAAGGACCCGCGGAACCGCCACAGCGCCGCGCCGTCCGCCACCCGCAGCGCCGTCGCGTCGGTGCCGAAGGCGTCGTCGTCGACCGCGGTGACGACGTCGAGGACGACCTCCGCCAGGCCGTCGCCGTCGAGGTCGGGGTAGCCGAGCAGGAACCGCGGGTCGTCGCCCTCGGTGGTGAGCAGCGCCGGCCCGGCCGCGACGGGCACGACCCGGGCGGACGACCGGACCTGCGGCGCCTCCTCGGGGTCCTCGGAGAAGGCCTCGGTGAGCGCGCCGACCACCAGCTCCGCCCCGCCGTCGCCGTCGCCGTCGGCGATCTGCTGGGCGTACACGAGCACGAAGCCGGACCCGCCGAGCGGCAGCGGCCGGCGGTCGGCGTCGACGACGTCGCCGGTGGCCAGGCTCCGCCGCTCGAGCACCAGCTCCGCGCCGTCGGGGCCCTCGAAGAGCAGGCCGAGCAGGGCCACGACGCCGCCGTCGACCGCGACGACGGCGCGGTCCTCGTCCGCGGCGGTCAGCCACACCGGCGTCCCGTCGCGGCCGGAGACCACCTCGAGGCCGCCGAAGGGCTGCTGGCGCACCAGGTCGCCGGTGCCGTCGGCGTCGGCGTCGGCGCCGAGGCCGCCGACGAGGGCGTAGCCGGCGTCCTCGCGCTCCCAGCGCGCCGCGCCGTCGGCGAGCCCGAGCAGCTCGGTGGTGGTGGGCGGCGTGCTGTCGTCGTCCGTGCCCCGGCAGGTGCCGGCGTCGAGGGCGTAGGCGCAGGCCACCTGCGCGTCGGGACCGCGGTCGACGACCCACACGCCCTCGGGCGACCGGTCGCCGTCGAGGTCGCCCACCGGCTCCAGCAGCGCGAGCCCCGGCACGCCGGCGGCGCTGCGCAGCGCCCGGGCGGTGCCCGTCGCCGGGTCGACCGCGGACGCGGACGTCGACGTCCGGACCACCTCGTCGTAGGCGAAGCCCCCCGCCTCCGGCGTCGCGGCGTACGCGTCGCGGTAGCGCACCGTCACGTCCACGACGTTCTCGACCAGGGCGGGCGAGCCACCGCCGGCGAGCAGCAGGAGCGGCAGACCGGTGGCCTCCACCTCGACCGTGCCGGCGCCGGCCTCGGCCGTGACCGGACCGCCGCCCCCCGCGCCGACGCCGGTGCTGCGCTCGACGACGGTCCCGGCGACCGTGCGCGACCACAGGGCCGCGCCGTCGGCGCCGGAGACGACGCCGTACACCTGGCGCAGCCGCGAGCGGGACTCGCTCGTCACCGGCGTGCCGACCGCCTCCCCCTCGAAGGAGAGCGCGTCGAGGAGCAGGTCGGCCCGGCCGTCACCGGTGAGGTCCTCGCCGAGCGGGAGGACGAAGCCGGCCTCCTCCTCGACGGGCCGCTCCCACAGGACCGTCCCGTCGGTGCCCCGGCGGGCCTGCACGCGGCCGCCGTCCTCGGAGGCGAAGGCGTAGGTGACGACGTCGTCGAGGCCGTCGCCGTCGAGGTCGCCGGCCGGGACGCCGAAGGTCGTCGCGCCGACGGGCGCGATCTCGCTCTCGGGCTCGTGCGACAGCAGCAGCACCTGCCGCCCGGTGAGCGCCGCAGTGGCGCGGGCCAGCGCCGCAGCCCGCCCGGCGGCGTCGGTGCCCGGGCGGGCGAGCGCGGCGCGCACGTCGCGGTCGAGGCGCCGGGTGCCGCCGGCGTCGGCGAGCAGCACGGTGGCGCCCCGCTCGGCGAGGGCGAGGCCCCGCGCCGCGAGGTCGTCCGAGGACGACGCGGGCGCGCCGACGCCCGAGGCGGGCACGGCCAGCAGGCCGGCGAGCAGGAGCGGCACGGCAGCGGTCACGGCGGTGCGGCGCGTCACGGGGTCCCCCTCCGCGGGGTGCGACGACCCCGGCGCAGGACGGTTCGACGCGCCGCCGCGATCTCCTGCTCCTAGTCTCGCGCCGTGCCCCCGTCCGCTCCCGCCTGGCCGTCGGCCGCCGGGCTCGCGGCGGGCCTCGCGCTCGACGCCCTGGTGGGCGACCCCCGCCGCGGCCACCCCGTCGCGGCGTTCGGGTCCGTGGCGGCGCGGGCCGAGCAGGTGCTGCACCGCGACGCCCGCGCGGCCGGCGCCGCCTACGCCGGCCTGCTGGTGGGCGGCACGGCCCTGCTCGGGGCCGCCGCCTCCCGCCGGGCCCGCTCGCCCCTGGCCGGCGCCGGACTCACCGCCGCGGCGACCTGGGCGGTGGTGGGCGGCACGACGCTGCGCCGCGAGGCGCAGGCGATGGACGCGCTGCTGCGCGAGCCCGACCTCGCCGGCGCCCGCGCCCGGCTGCCGCACCTGTGCGGCCGCGACCCGGCGGCCCTCGACCGGGCGGGCCTCGCCCGCGCCACCGTCGAGTCGGTCGCGGAGAACACGAGCGACGCGGCCGTCGGGCCGCTCGTGTGGGGAGCCGTCGCGGGAGTGCCGGGGCTGCTCGGCTACCGCGCCGTGAACACCCTCGACGCGATGGTCGGCCACCGCTCGCCCCGCCACCTGCGGTTCGGCTGGGCCGCCGCCCGCGCCGACGACGTCGCCAACCTCGTGCCCGCCCGGCTGACGGCGGCGCTCGCCGTGGCGCTCGCGCCGGTGGTGGGCGGCCGCCCGCGGGCCGCCCTGCGGGCCTGGCGCCGCGACGGCGGCAAGCACCCGAGCCCGAACGCCGGGCCGGTCGAGGCGGCGTTCGCCGGCGCGCTCGGCCGCACGCTCGGCGGCCGGCTGTCGTACGCCGGCCGGGTCGAGGACCGCCCGCTGCTCGGCGACGGCCCCGCGCCGTCGGTCGACGACGTCGCCCGCGCCGCACGGCTGTCGCTCGCCGTGCAGCTGGCCGCCGGCGCGCTGGCGGTGGGTCTGCGCGCCGCCCTCGTGGCCCGTTCCCCCGGCTTCCCCCGCACCGCGCGACGCCCGCGGCCCTCCGGGCGTCGTGCCGCGGAGGGGGGGTCGTGAGGCGCGGAGCGCTGCTCGTCGCGGGCACGACGTCCGACGCCGGCAAGTCGGTGGTCACGGCCGGCCTGTGCCGGTGGCTGGCGCGCCAGGGGGTGCGCGTCGCGCCGTTCAAGGCGCAGAACATGAGCCTGAACAGCACGGTGACCGCCGACGGCGCCGAGATCGGCCGCGCCCAGGCCATGCAGGCGGCCGCGGCGGGCGTGGCCCCCGAGGCCGCGATGAACCCCGTGCTGCTCAAGCCCGGCAGCGACCGCACCTCGCAGGTGGTGGTCATGGGCACGCCGTACGCCGACGTGTCGGCGCTGTCGTACCGCGACCACAAGGCGGCGCTGCTCGAGGTGTCGCTGCAGTGCCTGGCGGACCTGCGCTCCCGCTACGACGTCGTCGTCTGCGAGGGCGCGGGCTCCCCGGCGGAGATCAACCTGCGCGCCACCGACATCGCGAACATGGGCCTGGCCCGCGCGGCCGACCTGCCGGTGCTCGTCGTGGGCGACATCAACCCGGGCGGCGTCTTCGCGGCGCTGTTCGGCACCCTCGCGCTGCTGTCGCCGGAGGATCAGGCGCTGGTGGCCGGCTTCGTGGTCAACAAGTTCCGCGGCGACGTCGCGCTGCTCGAGCCGGGCCTCGACATGCTGCGCGGGCTGACCGGGCGGCCGGTGCTGGGCGTGCTGCCGTGGACCGAGGGGCTCGAGCTCGACGTCGAGGACTCCCTCGGGCTGTCGGCGCCGGTCGCGCCGCTGCCGCCGGTGGGACGGGACGTGCTGCGCGTCTCGGTCGTGCGCCTGCCGCGGCTGTCGAACTGGACCGACGTCGACGCGCTGCGCAGCGAGCCGGGCGTGCTGGTGCGCTTCGCCACCACGCCCGAGGAGCTCGCCGACGCCGACCTCGTCGTGCTGCCCGGCACGCGGGCCACCGTGGCGGACCTCGCGTGGCTGCGCGCCCGCGGGCTCGACGCGGTGCTCGCCGCGCGCGCCGCCGCGGGCCGGCCGGTGCTGGGCGTGTGCGGCGGCTACCAGATGCTCGGCACCCGCATCGAGGACGACGTCGAGTCGAGGGCGGGCGCCGTCGACGGGCTGGGGCTGCTGCCGGTGCGCACGGTCTTCGGCCCGGACAAGGTGCTCGGCCGGCCGACCGGCTCCTACGGCCCGCACCCGGTCACCACCGCCTACGAGATCCACCACGGGCGCATCACCGTCGACGGCGGCGAGGCGCTGTTCATGCCGGGGGAGGGCTGCCGGTCGGGCGCCGTCCTCGGCACGGTCTGGCACGGCGCGCTGGAGAGCGACGGCGTCCGGCGGGCCCTGCTCGCCGAGGTGGCGCAGGCGTGCGGCCGCGACTGGGCGCCGGGCACGCGCAACTTCGAGGACGTCCGGCAGGCCCGGCTCGACGCGCTCGGCGACCTCGTGGCCGAGCACCTCGACACAGGGGCAGTGCTGCGGCTGCTCGAGGACGGCGCCCCGCCCGGGCTGCCGTTCGTGCCGCCCGGAGCGCCCTGAGCGTCAGGCCTCGGCGAGGCGCTGCCGGGCGTGCACGTGGTCGGTGACCTTGCGCTTGATGCGCTGCAGCGCGTTGTCGATGGACTTCACGTGCCGCTGCAGCATCGCGGCGATCTCGTCGTAGGAGCGGCCCTGGAGGTGGTGGCGGAGCACCTGCTGCTCGAGGTCGGTGAGCACCTCGTCGAAGTGCTGCTGCAGCGCGCGCACCTCGTCGGCGGACACGACGGCCTCGGCCGGGTCGGACGACGCGGCGGCCGGCAGCACGTCCGCGAGGGTGGCGCCGCCGCCGTCGTCGCCGGGGACCGGGCGGTCGAGCGGCACCGCGCCGCTGAGCGGTCCGTGCTTCAGGCGGCCGGCCGCCTTCACGGCGGTGATGACCTGCCGCGTCACGCAGAGCTCGGCGAAGGTCCGGAACGACGCGCCGGTGGACGGGTCGAAGTCGCGGATGGCCTTGTAGATGCCGATCATGCCCTCCTGCACGACGTCGTCGCGGTCGGCGCCGATGACGAAGAACGACCGCGCCTTGGTGCGCGCGAGGACGCGGTAGCGCCGCACGAGCTCGTCGGCGGCGGCGTCGTCACCGGCCCGGGCCCGCAGCACCAGCTCGGTCTCGCCGCAGCCGCAGGGGCACCCGGGTGCCGGCACCGCCGTGCCCCACGGGCCCGCGGCGCGCAGCGCCGGGTCGATGGCGTCACGCAGGTCCGACGGGTCGTCGCCGACCAGCTCGTTCCCGACCTCCGCCCCCGCCGCCTCGACGGCGCGCTCGTCGACGCTCTGCAGGGTCCTGGTCACGGGCGCCCCTCTCGTCGTCGGGCACGCTAGGCGCTGGACGCGGCCCGGGCTACGGAGGTGCGGTGCGCGCGCCGGGGGTAGGTGGGGCGGGTGCGCATCGACTTCCGCAGCTCGCCCGAGCCGACCCTCGGCGTCGAGTGGGAGCTCGCGCTCGTCGACGCGGAGACCGGCGACCTCGTCCCGGTCGCCGCGGAGGTCATCGCCGCGGCCTGCGAGGCGGGGGTCGACACCGCGAAGGTCAAGAAGGAGCTGCTCGTCAACACCGTCGAGGCGGTCACCGGCGTGCACCGCACCGTCGGGGAGGCCGTCGACGACCTGCGCGAGACGGTCGCGCAGCTGCAGGCCGTCACCGGGCCGCGCGGCGTCGACCTGTTCAGCGCCGGCACGCACCCGTTCGCGCGGTGGGAGGAGCAGGAGGTCACGGAGGGGGAGCGGTACGCCACCCTCATCGACCGCACCCGCTGGTGGGGCCGGCAGATGGTCATCTACGGCGTGCACGTGCACGTCGGCATCGCGTCCGCCGCGAAGGTGATGCCGATCGTCACGTCGCTGCTCACCTGGTACCCGCACCTGCAGGCGCTGTCGGCGTCGTCGCCGTTCTGGGCCGGGCAGGACACCGGCTACGCGAGCAACCGGGCCCTGCTGTTCCAGCAGCTGCCGACGGCGGGCCTGCCGTTCCACTTCTCGCAGTGGTCGGAGTACACCGCCTACGTCGGCGACCTGATGACCACCGGCGTCGTCGACGGGCTGGCCGACATCCGCTGGGACGTGCGCCCGTCGCCGCAGCTCGGCACGGTCGAGGTGCGGGTCTGCGACGGCCTGCCCACCCTGCGCGAGGTCGCCGCGCTCACCGCGCTGACGCACTGCCTCGTGGTCGACCTCGACCGCCGGCTCGACGACGGCGACGACCTGCCCGTCATGCCGCCGTGGCACGTGCAGGAGAACAAGTGGCGCTCGGCCCGCTACGGGCTCGACGCCGAGATCATCCTCGACGCCGCGTCGCGCGAGCGGCTCGTCACCGACGACCTGCACGACCTGCTGGAGCGGCTGCAGCCCGTCGCCCGCCGGCTGGGCTGCGTCGACGAGCTCGACAGCGTCGCGGAGATCCCGGTGCGCGGCGCCAGCTACCAGCGGCAGCGCGCCGTCGCCGAGGCTGCGGACGGCGACCTCCGGGCCGTCGTCCGCAGCCTCGTCGAGGAGTTCCGCGCGCCGGGCTAGTGCCCGGCGGGCAGGCCCTCCTGCAGGGCCTCCTGCGCCTCCCGCGCGCCGACGCGCACGAGCGACGCCATCACCACCGCGGCGAGGGCGAGGAAGCCGGCCGCGACGAGGAACGCGAGGTTCCACCCGTCGTTGATGGCGCCGAACAGCTGGCCTACGAGCGCCGGGTCGGGCGGCGGGGCGCCCTCGACGGGACGGGCGAGCTGCTCGAGCGTCGGCGCGCCGGGCGGCAGCAGCGACTCCGTGCGGGCGGTGCTCACCGCGGTGAGCACGGCCAGGCCGAGCGCGCCGCCGACCTGCTGGCCGCTGTTGAGCATCGCGCTGGCCAGGCCGGCGTCCTCCTGCGGCACGCCCGCGACGGCGGCGCTGGTGAGCGCCACGAAGGTCAGGCCCATGCCGAAGGCCAGCACCGCCATCGACGGCAGGACGACGGTCCAGTAGCCCGACCCCGGCTCGAGGCGCAGGCCGAGCATGAGCAGCCCGGACGCCGCGACGAGCGGGCCACCGGTGAGCAGCGGGCGAGGGCCGACGCGGCCGAGCAGCTGCGTGCTGATGCCGGCGCCGAGGCCGATGAGCACCGGGAAGAACAGGAACGCCAGGCCGGTCCTGATCGGGCTCCAGCCGTTGACGACCTGCATCCACAGCGTGAGGAAGAAGAAGACGGCGAACATGCCGGCGCCGATGAGGAGGGCACCGGTGTCGGCGCCGACCAGGCTGCGGCTGCGGAACAGCCGGCCGGGCACGAGCGGGACGCGCACCGTGCGCTGCACGACGACGAAGGCGACGAGCAGCACGGCGGCGCCGGCGAACAGCGCCGTCTTCAGTCCGGTGGAGCGGCTGTCGTCGTTGACGACCTCGAAGCCGTAGACGAGCGCCATGAGCGCGCTGGTGACGAGCACCGCGCCGAGCGCGTCGAAGCCGCGCGCGTCCTCGTCCCGGCTCTCGGGCACGAAGCGCAGCGCCCCGACGACGGCCAGGACCGCCACTGGCACGTTGACGAAGAAGACCCAGTGCCACGACAGGTACTCGGTGAGCACGCCGCCGAGGATCAGGCCGAGGGCCGCGCCGCCGGCGGTGATGCCGGCCCAGATGCCGAGCGCGCGGTCGCGCTCCTTGCCCTCGGCGAACACGACGGTGAGCAGCGACAGCGCGGCCGGGCTCATGAGGGCACCGCCGAGGCCCTGCAGGGCGCGGGCGGCGATGAGCGTGCCGGGGGTGGTCGCGAGGCCGCCGAGCAGGCTGGCGACGGCGAAGAGCACGGCGCCGGCCATGAAGACCCTGCGGCGGCCGATGCGGTCGGCGAGCTTGCCGCCCAGCAGCAGGAAGCCGCCGAAGGTGAGGGCGTAGCCGGTGACGATCCACTGCAGGCTGGACTGCGACTCGAAGCGCAGCGCGGTGCTGATGCGCTCCAGGGCGACGTTCACGATGGTCGCGTCGAGCACCACCATGAGCTGCGCGATGGCGAGCACGGCGAGCGCGTTGCGCTTGGTGCGGTCGGGCCCGGGCTCGAGCCCGCCCGCGGTCGGCGGCGCCGGTTCGGCGACGGTCATGGATCCCCCTGGGACGTTCGCTCAACGGACGTGGAGTGTTGTACCAGCAAACCTCAACACCCGTAGAGTGAAATCCGTGACCCCCGCCGACGACGAGCCCGTGGGCCGCGACGCGCGCCGCCGCCGCACGGAGGAGGCGATCCTCGCCGCCGCCCGCGAGCAGTTCGCCGGGTCCGGCTACGCCGACGTGACGATCCGGTCGGTGGCGGCCGCGGCCGGCGTCGACCCGGCGCTCGTCATGCAGTACTACGGGTCGAAGGAGCGCCTGTTCGGCGCCGCCGCCCACTGGCCGGAGGAGGCCGACTCCGCCCTGTCCGCCGACCGCGCCGGCCTGCCCGCAGCGGTCCTCGACGACATCTTCGAGCGCTTCGAGGGCCAGGGGCAGGACCGCGAGGCCGTCGTGGCGCTCATGCGCAACTGCCTCACCCACCCGGAGGCCGGGCGCATCGTGCGCGACGAGGTCATCTGCGAGCGGCAGGCGCACGCGGCGAGCGTCATCGGCGGTCCGGACGCCGAGCTGCGGGCCGCGCTCGTCGGCGCCGTGCTCATGGGCGTCGCGATGTCACGGCACCTGCTCGAGGTCCCGGCGGTGGTCGAGGCGCAGCAGGACGACCTGCGACGGGTGCTCGAGCCGGTGCTGCGGCAGCTCGTGGAGGGCGGCGGGTGACGCGCCGCGGGTGGCTGCTGTTCGCCACGATGTCGCTCGTCTGGGGCGTGCCCTACCTGCTCATCAAGGTCGCGGTCGAGGAGCTCTCGCCGCCCGAGCTCGTGCTGCTGCGGTGCGCCCTCGCCGCGGCGCTGCTGCTGCCGCTCGCCGCCGCCCAGCGCCGGCTGCGCGTGCCGCGCCCGCTGTGGCCTGCGCTCGCGCTGTTCACGGTGCTCGAGATGACCGGGCCCTGGCTGCTCATCTCCTACGCCGAGCAGACGCTGTCGAGCGGGCTGGCCGGCCTGCTGGTGGCCACCGTGCCGATCGTCTCGGTGGTCGCCGGCCGCGTGCTGGGGGAGGCGGACCGGCTCGACGGCGTCCGCGTCGCCGGGCTGGCCGTCGGCATGGCCGGCGTCGGCGCGCTGCTGGGTCTGGACGTCGGCGGGGGAGAGCTGCTCGCCGTCGGTGCGATGGCGCTGGTGGTCCTGGGCTACGGCACCGCGCCGCTGGTCATCACCCGCCGGCTCGGCGGCGTCCCCGGCGTCGCCGTGAGCGCCTGGGCGCTCGCGCTGACCGCCGTCGTCTACCTGCCGTTCGGGCTGCCGTCGCTGCTGGCCGGACCCGTGCCGTCGGGCCGCGTCGTCGGGTCGGTCGTGGCGCTCGCAGTGCTGTGCACGGCGGCTGCCCTGGTCCTGTTCTTCGCCCTCATCCGCGAGGTCGGGCCGAACCGCGCGCTCGTCATCACGTTCCTCAACCCGGCGGTGGCCGTCGCGCTCGGCATCGTCGTGCTCGGCGAGGCGCTGACCGCGGGCACCCTCGTGGGCTTCCCGCTCGTGCTCCTGGGGTGCGTGCTGGCCACCCGGCGCTCGCGGGAGCGCGCGGCCGAGCCGCAGCTCGTCCCCGCCTCCGCCGGCAGCTGAGGGCCTTCACAACCGGACGCACCGGGCGTACCGTCCCGTCAGGACCCTCGACGTCCGGAGGTGCGCAGTGCGCTCGACCCCCGTCCAGGACCTCATGACCACCGACGTCGCGGCGGTGCCGCCCGGCGCGTCGTTCAAGGCGGTGGTGCGCGTGCTCGCCGACCACGCGGCCGTCCTCCACGACGGGGACGGCGTCGTCAGCGCGTCCGACCTCACCTGCCACGACGAGCAGCCACCGGGCTGGACCGAGCTCCTGCTCGGCGGCCGCGAGCGG